>DATCFW010000183.1:0-14095 GCA_036509295.1 Solirubrobacteraceae bacterium
CGCGGCGTGCCTGGTCGAGACCGATTGCACGCCGGCCACGGTCAACCGGCAGATTCCCGACGCCTACACCGGCCCGCGGGTCACCAAGGTCGTCTACGCGGTCGACACCGGGCTCCCGATCAATCCGCTCGGCCTCCAGGCCCAGATGATGGGCGGGATCATGGATGGGATCGCCCAGGCGCTCACCTACAGCCTGCACCTCCAGGACGGGTATTTCCTGGAAGGAAGCTGGGACAACGCGTACTACACACGCCAGTGGAACGTGACGTTCGAGGTGGACGTGATCGTGATGCCGACGAGCTTCCCGATCAGCCACGACCTCCCGCTGGGCTTCACGCCGTACCCGTCTGCTGTGGGTCCTGCGCGATCTCCTGGGGATCCACGGCCCGAAATACGGCTGCGGCCTGCGGGTCTGCCGGGCGTGCACCTGTCACATCAACGGCAAGGCGTTCAACCCATGCTCGGTGCCCGTGTCAGACATCAAGTCCGACGATGAGATCACCACGATCGAGGGCCTGCCGGCGACCGTCGGACGGGAGCTGCACCCGATGCAGCAGGCATGGTTGGACTTCGACGTGGCCCAATGCGGGTACTGCCAGCCCGGTCAGATCATGACCGCAGTCGCGCTGGTGGAGGAGCTCCGCGCGTCCGAGTCACCGATCACCGATGCCGAGCTCGATCAGATCCGCAACATCTGCCGCTGTGGCACCTACCCGCGCATCCGGGAGGCGATCAAGGCCGGCGCGGCCATGATGCCCGCCGCGGAGTCCAAGCCGCACGGCCACAAGCACAACGCCCAAGCACAATCTCAAGCCAAAACCGACCCACCGCCGCCACGAGGCCCCCCCCCAGCGGTAAGCGCTCACGTCTGGGCTCATAACCCGGGCGGCGAAATTTTCCACTTGTCCGCGGCGGCGCCCCCCGCTACGCTCGCGCGGTTCATGGGCAACCGCGAACCGACGCCGGCCTGATGCCCCGCCCGATCCTGCTCGGCATCGTCGGCGACTCCGCCGCCGGCAAGACGACGCTGACGCGGGGCTTGGTGCGGATCCTCGGCGAAGCTCGGGTCACCCACATCTCCGCCGACCACTACCACCGCCACTCCCGGGCACAGCGCGCCGAGTACGGCGTCACGCCCCTGCACCCCGACGGCAACCATCTCGACATCCTCGAGCAGCATCTCGTCCACCTGCGCGCCGGCCGGCCGATCCTCAAGCCGGTGTACCGCCACCAGGACGGGACACTCGCGCCCGCTGAGCATGTCGTTCCGATGCAGTTCACGATCGTCGAAGGGCTGCTCGGCTTCCACACCGCCAGGATGCGCGACGTCTACGACGTGCGCATCTACCTCGATCCGCCCGAGGACATGCGCCGGCGCTGGAAGGTCCAGCGCGACTGCTCGCGCCGCGGCTACACCACCGATCAGGTTCTGGCCGAGCTCGACCGCCGCGAGGCCGACGCCGAAACGTACATCCGCCCGCAGCGCCGCCATGCCGACATCGTCATCTCGTTCATGCCGGGGGACCGCGGCGATCCCGAGCACCTCGACGCGCGGCTGGCGATGCGACCGGGCCTGGCCCAACCGGACCTGCTGCCCGCGGTCAGCGGCGGCGACGGGATCAGGCTGGCCCAGCGCGGGTCCGAGACCGTGCTGTGGGTTCCCGGGACGATCGATCCCGCGCGCAGCGCCGCGTTCGAGGAGGCGATCTGGGACCGGCTGCATTTCGCCAGCCACCTACGCACCGAGCGGCTCGGCGAGTTCACCGTCGGCACCGAGCTGCACCGCTCCGAGCCGCTGGCGATCGTCCAGCTACTCGTCCTCTACCAGCTCGCGACGGCGCGGGCCGCCGTCACCCTGGGTGCCAGCGGCGCCCGGGCCGATCAGCCGTCCGCGCCGGTTCGGTCACCGGCGCGATAGCTCATTGCGCACCCGCGGCGGGCGGGATCGGCGGTCCCGGCGGATGCAGGACGTCCCGGCCGGTCGGCCGCAGCCCGTCGTCGAGCTCGAGCTGCCAGTAGTAGCGGGTGAACGTCACGCCGGCCCGGAACTCCCCGAGGTGCGGGTCGACGCGCTCGCCCCGGGCGAGCCGGACGATCAGCTCCGGATAGGTCCGGCCCGGAAGCGCGGCGTACAGATGCGCCGGGCAGGCGCCGCCGAACCGCGTGTTCACATCGGTGATGCCCAGCCCGATCTCGGGGTCGCGAAACGCCTGCACCGTGCACGGTCCGCGGCAGCCGATCGCCTCGACCACGCGCCGGCCGAGATCGATCAGCTCGGGATCGTCGATCACCGTTCCCTTGATCGACTCCCCCCCGCGGGACTCGATCATCGTCCGCGGGATCACGTTGAGGCAGCGGCCGTCGAGATCTGACAGGCAGTCCATCGAGAACTCCGGACCCTGCATGGCGTGCTGGAGCATCGCCGGCTCGCGGATATACCGCGCCAGGAACTCGGCCTCCGGCGCGTCGGCGGCGAGGAAGATCGAGCGCGCCCCCGACCCCCACCGCGGCTTGACCATCACCGGATAGGACGGGACCGGCTCGCCGGGCAGCACCGTCGGCGGTGACGGCAGGCCCAGGCGCTCGAGCAGGAGATGGGTCTCGTACTTGTCAAAGGTCGCCCGGGCGATCGCCCCGTCGGGGACGAACGCGGGAAGCAGTCCCGCCCCCCGGGCCGTGCCGAGGATCTCGAGATCGAGGTCGGTGAGCGGGACGACGGCGCCGACCCGGTACTCCTCGCACAGCTCCTGCAACGCCGGCACGTAGCCCGGATCGTCGAACCGCGGGACCGCCCGTCGATGATGCGCGGCGTACTGCGCCGGCGCCAGCGGATTGGGATCGGCGGCGATCGTGGTGGCGTGCTGCGCGAAGGCGGCGACGAGCGCGTAGCGCTTGCCGACCCCGGTGAGCAGGACGGCTACGTCTCGCTCGGAGGCTGCCATCCTCCGGCCGCTCCCTTGTAGATGCCGGCGCCGCGCACCACCTGACCGGCCGTGCGGGCCAGGATCCGCAGGTCGAGCGCGACCGACCGGTGCTCGACGTACCACAGATCGAGCTCGATCCGCTCCGGCCACGGCAGCGACGCCCGACCGTTGATCTGCGCCCAGCCGGTGATCCCCGGCTTGACCGCGAGCCGCCCGCGCTGGCGCGGCGTGTACTGCTCCACCTGGCCCGCGAGCGTCGGCCGCGGGCCGACGATCGACATCTCGCCGCGCACGACGTTCCACAGGTTGGGCAGCTCGTCGAGCGAGGAGCGTCGCAGCAGCGCGCCGAGCCGGGTGATGCGCGCATCGCCCTGGGCGATCGCCAGCCCGGCGCCGGTGAACTCGGCGCCGGAGACCATCGTCCGCAGCTTGTAGATCGCAAACAGCCGCCCGTCGCAACCGACGCGCTCCTGCCGGTAGATGGGATCGCCGGGCGACTCGATCCGGACCGCCACCGCCAGCAGTGCCACCAGCGGCGCCGTGACGAGCGCGAGCGGCGCGGAGATCAGGATGTCCAGCGCACGCTTGATCATCGGGTGCCCTCGGCCGGCTCCCAGCCGACCGGCGTGCCCCCGCGCGCCCAGTCCCACAGGCCGGCGGCCAGCGACGCCGTCGTCAACACGTAGTAGCGGGCGACGAGCAGCGGGCGGGTGGGGACGGCGCGCGCCGCCAGCGCCGCCGCCAGCAGGGAGAGCTGCGCCGCCGTCGCCGCCGCGTACACCCAGCCGTTGCGGAGCAACGCGACGCCGGCGATGAGGGCGGCGGCGTGCAGGAAGGGCGATGCGTAGCGCAGCACGCGGTGCGAGACGATCATCAGCGCGTAGCCGGGGTCATAGCCCCGCGGGGAGAGCATGCCGCCGCGGAGCACGATCGGCCAGCCGTGACGCATCATCCGCCGCTTGCGCGCGAACTCGCCTTCAATCGTCGGCACCATCTTCTCGGCGGCGTGCGCGTCGGGCGCGTACACGGCGCGCCAGCCGTGCTTGACCATGTTGAACGGGAACGAGAGGTCGTGGCCCATGATCGGGTCAACGACGAGGTAGGCCGCCCGGCGCGTCGCGTAGATCGCGCCGTTGCCGCCGGTGACCGAGCGCAGGGCCGACTCCATGCGCCGCACCGCCATCTCATAGCGCCAGTACAGCCCCTCCTGGTTGTCGCCCCGCTCGTTGACGAAGCGAACGTCGCCGCACACATACCCCACGCCGGTATCGGCGAACGGGGCGACCAGCTCGCGCAGCGCGTCGGGTGACCAGCTCACATTGGCGTCGGAGAACGCGACGAGGTCGTGGCGGGCCCGGGCCACCCCGGCATCCTGGGCGCGGACCTTGCCGCCGCGCGGGAGCTCGAGCACGACGTCGGCACCCGCCGCGCGCGCCCGGCTCGCGGTCGCGTCGGGCGAGCCGTCACAGGCAACGATCACCTCGACCTGGGTGGCGGGATAGTCCAGCGCGCGCAGGTTGGCGACCCGAGCGGCGATCACCTCCTGCTCGGCGTAGGCGGCGACGATCACCGACACGCCGGTCAGCTCGGCGTCGCCGATCGGCCCCGGGCGCCGACCGGAGTCCTCGCCGGCGTGACGCCCGCGACGGCGTGTGGCCGCGGCCAGCGCCAGCGGGTACCCGGCGTGGGTGTAGGCGAGCAGGCCGGTAGAGGCCCAGAACACGGTCGAGCGCAGCGTCACGGCGGGGGATTGTGGCGCACGCCGCCCCGGCGCGGCATCCGTCGGCTGATCGCGCCACGATGGTGTCGTGACCGACCGCGGCGAACGCCCCATCCGATGAGGATCGACGCGATCGCCGTCGGCGACATCGTCCGCGCCTCGATCGGCGGCCGTGTCGTCTATGGCGAGGTGCTCGAGATCAGCGCGGGCGTGGTGCACTTCAACCCCATCTCCCGCGGGGCCGGCTGGCGGCATGCCAGCGCGCACCAGATCGTCGGCCACTGGCGGCGGGCGGGGCGACGCGGTCAGGTCCGCGACGACGCCGAGGCCGGCCCGGCGCCGATCGAGCAGCTCAGCCTCACGCTCGATCTCCCACCCGACCCGACGATTCCGCAGGACGGGCCGGACTGACTCAGCTCAGCGCAGGAACACGGCGAAGAAGTCGCGGTCATCGGGCGTCAGATACCGGTACGGGCCGCGCGTCATGCCCGGCAGGAGGCTCGTGGGCAGGCCGGCGGCCGGCGACGCATAGGTGATGAAGGTGTCCCAATAGGAGTTGATGTCGAGCTGCATCGCGCGGACCGCGCCGGCGCGGATCAGGATCTGCGCGAGCGAGCCGACGGTCTGGTCGTTGGCCGCGGCGTAGATCAGATTTCCGCGGGCGTCAACGCCGATGCCCGATCGCCAGACGCGGATCGCATTGCCGAGCGTCAGTCCCCATTCGGGGCCGTCGGAGAGGTTCGGGTTCGGCCGTCCTGCCGAGACGATCAGCGGCAGGTTCTGGCGAGCGAATTGGACGTTCGGCGCGACGGTGGGCCCGCCCGCCCATGCCTGGACGTCAACCCGGCCGTCGCCGTAGCCCACCAATGTCGCCATCCCGGACCGCATCGGGGCATAGGTTCGGCCGGCGAGCGCGACGCCTCCGCCTGAATCGGCGAGCTTGAACGCGCTGTTGAACGTCGCCAGCAACCGCGACCGAGCTGCCGGCGGGACCTCCATCGGTCCGCGCGGCAGCGCGACGGACGGCTCGAGCCGGCCCGGGTAGAGCCGGAGCCACGTGCGCGACGTGTCGATCCAGGCGACCCCGGCGACCATCTGGGGGTAGTTGGGGTCGCTGCGGAACTGCGTGATCTGCACCGGGGAGTTGGCGCCGCTCCAGCTCTCGGCCGGCGACCAGACGCCCTCTCCGGACAGGGCGGGGGCGATGACCGGGGCGATGGACGGTGGATGGACGGCGTCGGGCACGGCGCGGGCGCCCCGGGGCAGCCGGCGAAGCGAGGGGCCGCCGGTCGCCGGCGCGTTGAGGGTGTAGTAGATGCCCTCGACCTGGGAGGCGATCGTCGCGGCGCCGTGGTCGCGCAGCCACTCGAATGACTTGATCGTGAAGCTGGAGTTCGACGGGCCCGTCACGCTCGTCACAAACGAGGCGGTGATCGGCGCCAAGCACAGCAGCAGGGCGATGGTGATGATCCGACGGACTCGGTGGGCCGGACTGAGCCGCCGCGGCAAGGGCCGCGGCCGCGCTGCGGCACTGATGTGACGGGCGGGCATGAGAGCTGTGCCACCTGAACTGCGGCATTGAGCATTTCGCCGCTCCCGGCGCGGAACCTGTCACGCCGGCCACCGGCTGTGAGAACTCTCATCGCGACAGGTACAGGCGATCCCGGCATTCCGGAGAACCGAGAGTGACCATCGCTCCCCACCCTGACACCGCGCCCGTCGCCGCTCCGCGGCCACGACACCGACCCTCACCGCGCCCGTCGACCCGGGTCCTCGACGCCGAGGCCCACCCAGTCACCCCGCTGCGGCGTCCCGCCGGCGGCGCGCGCGCGTGGGTGCGGGCGGCCCGCCCGCGGCAGTGGACGAAGAACCTGCTCGTCTTCGGGGCCCCGCTCGCGGCCGGCGCGCTCTCGCAGCCCGGCGTGTTCGTCCGCGTCTCGCTCACGGCGGTCGCCTTCTGCCTGCTGTCAACGGGCGTCTACCTCTTCAACGACGTGTGCGATGCCGCCGAGGATCGCCGCCACCCGGTGAAGCGCCACCGTCCGATCGCCTCCGGCGCAGTGCCGGCCGGACGGGCCCTGGCGGCGGGCGCCGCGTCGATCCTGCTCGGAGCGGCCCTGTCGGCCGCCATCAGCTCGAGCGTGCTGGTGATCGCAGCCGGCTACGCGCTGCTCAACGTGAGCTACACCATGTGGCTCCGGCGGGTGGCGATCGCCGACATCGCCGCGATCGCGGGAGCGTTCGTGTGCCGGGCGGCAGCGGGCGGGATCGCGGCCGGCGTGCCGATCTCACGCTGGTTCATCGTCGTGGTGTCGTTCGCGGCCCTGTTCGTCGCCGCCGGGAAGCGCTACGCCGACTTCGTGGATCCCGCCGCCCGCCGGTCACGTCCCGTCCTGGAGCAGTACACCGCGGAGTTCCTGCGACTGGTGCTGACCGTGGCCTGCGCCGTCGCGCTCGGCGCCTACTGCCTGTGGGCGTTCGAGGTGCGATCGGGGGGCGGCGTTCCCTGGCGGGCGATGACGATCTGTCCGTTCACGATCGCCGTCCTGCGCTACGGCTTGCTGGTGAGCACCGGGAACGCCGGCGCCCCGGAGCAGGTCATGTTCACCGATCGCTTCATCCAGATCGTCGGCGCCGCGTGGCTCGTGATGTTCGGTCTCGGAGTCTGAGCCGCGATGCCGGCCGCGCCAACGCGACGCCCCGCCCCGGTTCACGGCGCCGGCTCCCGCCGGCCGCGAGCAGCCCCCGTCACCGACCGGGCGGCGCAGCGCGAGCGGCGTCGGCGCGAGCGTCATTGGCGCCGTCGGCGGCGGGACCTGCTCGAGGACGTGCTCTTGGGACTCGGGCTCATGGTCCTCACGCTCATGCTCTCAGCCGGCCTCGGCGTGGTCGCACTGATCGAGATACCCGCGGGCGGCGCGGTGCTCGGCTCGTTCGTCGTCGAGCGATCCCGGCGCGCGCGGCGCGCGGCCGCTCCGCGGCGGCGTCCACCGCCGCGCTCCTGAAGGGGCGTGGCGCGGCCGGGCCGATCACCGTCGCCGGGGCCCGCGCCGACCGACGATCCGTCGCCGGGAGGGCCGCCCGCGGCGCTCGAGCACGAGACTGACGCCGCAGCCGACGAGGACGACGATCGCGATCAGGCCCGCGATCGCCACGCCGGCGGAGAGGATGAGGACCAGCCCGGCGGCCAGCACCGCGATCCCGACATCCACCGCGACGGTCCGCCGATTCACAGCGGGAGCCGGCGATACAGCGGCCGCGGTAGATGGCGCAACCCCGCGAACACGTAGCGCAGACGACCCGGCACCCAGACCGTGTGGTCGCGGCCGGCGAGCGCGGTGACGGTGGCGTCGGCGACTGCCTCGGTCGTCGTCGCGAACGGCGCTCGCGGGAGCCCGGCCGTCATCCGCCCGACCACGAACCCGGGACGGACGACGAGCACGCGCACGCCGGTGCCGGCCGTCTGATCGGCGAGGCCGTGAGCGAGCGCGTCGAGACCCGCCTTGGCGGCGCCGTAGATGGCATTGCCGGCGCGCGGACGCTCGGCGGCGACGCTCGACAGGACGACCAGGGTTCCGTGGCCCTGGGACCGCAACCGGCGCAGGCAGCTGAGCAGCAGCGACCCGGCGCCGGCGAAGTTGACGCGCATCACCTCCGCGGCCGCGGCCGGGTCCGCGTCCAGGCCGGCTTGAGCGCCGAGGACGCCGACCGCCACCACGGCGACGTCGACGCCGCCCAACCGGTCAAACGCCCGGCCGACGGCCTCGTCGTGCGCCGCCAGGTCCTCGGCATCGACCACGCCCACCTCGCCGCCGGCGGCGACGTCGCCCGGCAACGCGGCGAGCGCCGCCAGCAGCCGGTCGCGATCGCGACCGAGCAGATAGGGCCGCACCGGGCCGGCGTCACACAGGCGCCGGGTGATCGCCAGGCCGATCTCGGAGCTTCCGCCGATGACCAGCACGCGCTGGGGCGATCCCGTCACCGCCGCGTCTCCGCCACCAGGCCGGTGCGCAGCGCGAGATCCGAGCGCCACAGCCCGTCCGGGTCCAGCCGGTCGCGCACGGCCTGCCACTCCGCCAGCCGCGGGTACATCGCCGTCACCGCAGCGGGCGCCAACCGCGCGTCCTTGGTCAGGTACACCCGTCCGCCGGCCTGCGCCACCAGCTCGTCGCACCGGCGCAGCGCATCGTCGATCCCCGGGGCGGCCCGCGGGAGGTCCAGGGCCAGGGTCCAGCCGGCCAGCGGGAACGACAGCGGCGAGCCGGGAGCCGGGCCGAGATCCTTGAGCACCGCCAAGAAGCAGGGCACCCGCCGCGTGCGGAGCAGCTCGATGACTGAGCCCAGCACGGGCTCGGCACCGGCCGGCACCGCGAACTGGTACTGGAGCAGACCAGCCCGGCCGTACAGCCGCGGCCACGCGGCGAGCGCGTCGAGCGGGAACAGGTGCGCGCCGAGGCCCTCGACATGACCGCGCTGACGGCGCGGGGCGCGCCGGTAGCGCAGCTCGTTGAACAGCCCGACCGTGCTCGGCCGCAGCGCGCCCGCGGGCCAGCCGGCCGGCACCGTCACCCGCGAGGAAACGGTGGCTCGATCCGGCGCTCCGACCGCCTCGTCGAGGTGCTCGGCGCGGGTGACGATGCCGCGCCCCGGGCGGGGGCCGATGAGATCGAGCCAGGCGACGCGATGGGAGCCGCCCGGCGCGGACAGCAGCGCGAGCGCGTCGTCGAGGCCCGCCGCCCGGTCGGTGTCCACCGAGAGCAGCGGGCTCCCGATCCGCTGCAGGCGAATCCGCGCCCATAGGATCACCCCGGTCAGACCCATTCCGCCGACCGTCGCCGCGAACATCCCGTCCGCGGAGTCCGGGGTGAGCTCGAGCAGCTCGCCGGCGGCGGTGAGCAGGCCGAGGGCGCTGACGTGATCGCCGAACGTCCCGGCGGTCCGGTGGTTCTTGCCGTGGATGTCGCTGGCGATCGCCCCGCCCACCGACACGTGCTGGGTTCCGGGGACGACCGGCACCATCCACCCGGCGGGAACGAGCTCGGCCAGCAGCGCGCCGACCGTGACGCCCGCCTGGGCGGTGACGGCTCCCGCGTCGCGATCGAGCTCGAACCCGGTGCAGCCGCTCATGTCGATGACGAGACCCTCGGCCAGCTGGGCGGCGTCACCGTAGCTGCGTCCCATGCCGCGGGCGATCGCACCCGGGGCCCGGGCCGCCGAAATGGCCGCCCGGACCGCCGCGCCATCGCGCGGGCGCAGGCGCCGGACGCGGACGCCGGGGCCGCCGCCCCAGCCATGAATCGTCTCCGGCGCCGGGGGCACGGGTGACGACGCGGCCCGCGCGGGCGGCGCGAGCTCAGCCACCGGCGCTCACTCCCAGGGCGAACAGGACGAGCCATCCCAGCGCCGCGGCCTGCAGCCGGCGATCGGCGAGCAGCAGCTCCTCGGGCGCCTCGCCGTCGCCGCCGCGCATGAGCGCACCGTAGCGATGCAGGCAGGCGGCGAACGGCAGGATGGTGAGTGGGCGCCAGGGGATGCCGTTCACCGCCGGTAGCTGAAAGGCCCAGATGCAGTAGGCGAACAGCGCGCCGCCGGCGCTCGCGCCGAGCACCCAGGCGAGGCGCCGCTCGCTGTAGGACGTGAGCACCCGCCGCCCTTCGCCGCGGGTCTCGTGGGTCCGGCGCAGCTCGGCGCGTCGCTTCCCGGCGGCCACGAACACGGCGGCGAACGAGACGACGATCACGAACCACCGCGACAGCGTGACCGGGGCGGCGACTCCCCCGGCGACGGTTCTCAGCACGAACCCCCCGGCGATGGCGACGACATCGAGGATGAGCACCCGGCGCCAGATCATCGTGTAGCTCAGGGTCACCAGCAGGTAGCCGGCGCCGACCGCGGCCAGCAACGGACGGATGAACGCGCAGGCGAGCAGCCCGGTGACCATCAGCCCGGCGCTCATGGCCAGCGCGGCGCGAGCATCGAGCTCGCCGGCCGCCACCGGGCGATGGCGCTTGCGGGGATGGCGGCGATCCTCGGCGGCGTCGTTGACGTCGTTGACCGCATAGGCCGCCGAGGACAGCAGGCAGAATGCGACGCACGCCAGCCCGACGCGCCCGGGCACGTCGTCGTGGCCGAGCGCCCCGGCGGCGCCGGCGGCCGCAACCACCAGGCCGTTCTTGATCCACTGGCGTGGGCGAATCGTGATCAGCGCGGCGTGCAGGAGCGCGCGGCGCGGGCCGGCCGCGAGCACCGCATTTCGACCCGCGGCGGCGCTCGCTCCGAGCGCGACCGGACCGGTGACCTCGCGCAGCCACCGACGGGCACGCCAAAGAGACGACATGCCATTGACCGTACGGCCGCTTTTCAAGCTGGCCTGTGCAGCGGATGAGGAGTCACTCAGGCGGCATTTAGCCGCCGCAGCGAGTCCACCGCCACAGTGCGGTCATGCTCGCCCCCGCTCAACCTCGCGGAGCGCGCCCGTCGCCGCCCATTTTGCCCCCGCCCGCCGGTCCGCCGGCGCGAGGCTCCCGGCGGCGGCGCATCCGTCGGATCCTGGTGATGATGGCGATCCTGTGCCTCGTTCCGACGATGGTGTCCTACGTGCGGATGCTCGGCGCTCGGTCGGACTCGAGCCTGAGCATCCGCACGGTCGAATGGCTGCGCGACGCCGGCGCCCGCGGGATCGTCAACCGCGTCGAGTCGTTCTACTACTCGCTCAACGCGCCGGCGACCGGCGGCCCGGCGCTGCACCGGCTGCCCCACCAGCCCGGCGTGGCGGTGGCGCCGGCGACGGTCCGGCGGCATGTGCTCGCCGCCTATCGACCGCCCCCGATCCGGCCCGTCATCCGGCCGGCGCTGCGCGGCGAGGGCGTGTGGCGATCCACGTTCGCGGGCAGCCGGGCGCATCCGCCGGTGCTGGTGACGAGCTTTCGCCCGGATCCGGCCTATCCGCAGCTCGTCGCCGGCGTCGCCTGGATCGATCACGCGCGGACCACGACCTGGCTGTATCCCGGGCTCCAGGAACCCGCCGTCACGCTGCCGTCACGCGGACCGGAGGAGGTCCCGACCAACCTGCGCTCCCGTCTGGTGGCGACCTTCAACAGCGGATTCAAGCTCCAGGACTCGGGGGGCGGGTTCGCGGTCGGCGGCCACGCCTACGCACCGCTCAAGCGCGGGCTGGCGACGATCCTGCGCTACCGGGACGGCCGGATCGACATCACGGCGTGGAGTGGCGGACCCGATGTGCCCGCCGACGTCATCTACGCGCGGCAGAACCTTCCGCTGATCGTCGACAACGGCCGGCCGAACCCGAACCTGAGCGACGGCCCGGCGTGGGGTGTGACGCTCGGCAACGCCATCCGGGTGTGGCGCTCCGGCGTCGGCATCGACCGTTTCGGCAACCTCATCTACGCGGCGGCCAACGACCAGACGGTGGGCTCGCTGGCGGCGATCCTCATCCGCGCCGGCGCGGTACGGGCGATGCAGCTGGACATCAACACGTACTGGGTCAGCTTCATCAGCTACCGGCACCCCGGGGCGGTGGGCGCGGCGAACCTGCTGCCCGACATGGACCGCTCGCCGACCCGCTACCTCACCCCTGATGACCGCGACTTCTTCGGCGTCTACGTGCGCTGACCCGTGCTGGCCGGTGGCGGTCGCGCCGCTACCCGGATGCGAGCACGGTGCGTGTCTGGCGGGCGATCTCGAGGTCCTCGCGTGCCTGAATGACGAGGGTGCGGGTCATAGCCCCATCGGCGGTGAGCTCTCGGTCGCCGTCGCCGGTTTGGTTGCGTTCGGCATTAATCGCCACGCCGAGAAAGCCCAGCCCTCGCGCCGCGCGGGCGCGGATGGGGGCCGATCGCTCGCCGATGCCACCGGTGAAGACCAAGGCGTCCACCCCGCCCAGGGCGGCTGCCATCCCCGCGATCAGGCCTCGCAGCCGGTGCTCCCAGACCTCGAGCGCGAGCGTGCTTGCCGCGTCACCGTCGCCGGCGCGGGCCAGGACGACGCGCATGTCGCCACTGCCGGCTAGGCCCTTCAGTCCGGAGTCGTGCTCCAGCGCGGACGCCAGCTCGCCCTCGGTCATGCCCGTGTGCTCCAACAACCACAGCAGCAGCCCGGGGTCGACGTTGCCAGAGCGGGTTGCCATGACCAGCCCCTCAAGGGGCGTGAAGCCCATCGTCGTGTCGACCGAGCGGCCGTCGGCGATCGCGCAGAGTGATGCGCCTGCTCCGAGGTGGCAGCTGACCAGGCGCAGATCGCCGGGCGGGCGCTCGAGCATCTGCGGTGCCTGGCGCGCCACCCAGCTGTGGGAAAGACCATGAAACCCGTAGCGGCGGATCGGCCGGCGCTGAGCGCGTCATCGACCGCTGCCGCGTCGAGGTCGCCCAAGACCTCGAGCTCGCGCGCGGCGATCACCTGATCATCGCCGGCGAGCAGCGTCAGCTTCAGCGAGCTTGACCCAGCGTTGACAACGAGCACCCGGGCCGACCCGGACCCGGTCACATGGATCCCGAGCTCATCAGCTACACCAGCACCTGGTTGCCGCCTGGAGCGTGGAGGATCTCCCGCACCTCTGCCTCGGCTCGGCTATGAGGCCACGGCGTCGGTGCCCGCGAGGGCTGCGGGTCGGCCGACGTGTTACTGCGGCTTGCGTCCCGGATCGCCGTGGCGGGCTCGTCATTTCGAGGCATGGAGCTCCTCTGTTTGAGAGGGATCATCGCCGCGGGATGGATCATGCGCGAGACGATGCTGTCGTTCGGCGCAGTGGGTGCAGAGGGCGCGTCCGCCGGTCCCGTCCTGGCGGTGGGCTGCGGTGATCTCCTGGCCGTACGGGCAGGCGTCGTCGGTGTGGTAGACGGCGCGGTGGCTTGGCGAGTACTCGCGAGATGTCGTGTGGTATCCCCCGACCGCGCCGCTCCGCGTCGCTCCGGTCGGCGCCGTGGAGCTCGTTACGGTCGCCGTGGCGGTCGTGGCTGGGTCGAGTAGGCGGTACGCGAGCAGTTTGATGCGGTCGGTGACCAGGAACCAGACGAGCGCGTAGCCCCAGACCAGCAGCGCGTATGTCCAGGGCAGCGCGGTGACGAAGATGCCTCCGACCGAGATCAAGGTGGCGATGATCTCGGCGCTGGTCACCGCGATCATCAGCTTTCGCGCGGGGCGGATCGACCAGAACGGGCCGCGCGTTCGCGTCAGGTAGATCGTCATGCTGCCGGCGACCGACAGCATCAGGTACATCATCGTTTGGACTTCCGGTCGGCTGAGGTCGATGACCTTGTCACCGAGGTAGAACAGGCCAAATGCCGCGATCGGACCGACCAGTCCCAGCACCGAGGCGATGCCGAGGACGAGGCGCATGTTCCAAGCCTCGGGCTCGTCCTTGTATCGGACGTTGTCGTAGGCGATCGCGAGGATCGAACCGTCGTTGAGCAGCGCGAGCAGCACGATCATGATC
>DATCFW010000184.1:0-14377 GCA_036509295.1 Solirubrobacteraceae bacterium
CCGAACGCCGAGTCGCCGCAAACGCTGACGATCGCCGAGCTCGGCCGTCGCTTCCGAGTCGGCGCCGAGCAGGCCCCGGCAGTGCTGGCCCGCGCCGAGCGGCTCGGCGTGCTGGTGCCGGCTGGCGAGGACCGCTACGACGTGCCCAGCCCGTCGCTGCTGGCGGTGGCCGAGCAGGTGGTGGCCCGGGGGGTCTCGCTCGACGGCGCGCTCGCCGTCTTCGAGCAGATCGAGCGCCACTGCGACGCCGTCTCGGTCGCGTTCGTGGCGCTGTTCATGACCGAGGTGTGGGAGCCGTTTCAGACCGCCGGCATGCCGACCGAGCGCTGGACCGAGATCGACGAATCGATCGATTGGCTGCGCCCGCTGGCGACCGAGGCGCTCGTGGCGATCTTCGGCCAGCGGATGAGCACCCAGATCGCTGCGGCGTTCGGGCAGCTCACCCGGCGCCTGTCGGGCCCGTCGGCGGCCCCATCCGCGGATCCGCCGGGCGGCGACGACGGGTCGGCTGTCGACGACGACGACGGGTAGGCTCCCGGGTGTGAGTCCGGTCGATCCCGACGAGCAACGCGCGGCCAGCCGCGAGGCATGGGAGAGCGCGGCGGGCGCGTGGGGCCGACGGGCTGACCGAGTGCGCGCGTGGGGGATGCCCGTCTCGGTGGCGATGATCGACGCGGCCGGGCTGCAACCCGGCCAGCGCGTGCTCGAACTCGCGGCGGGACCGGGAGACACCGGCTTCATGGCCGCCGAGCTGATCGAGCCCGGCGGGACGCTGATCTCCAGCGACGGCGCCGAGGCGATGCTCGAGGTGGCGCGTGGGCGCGCGGCCGCCGCCGGCCTGCGCAACGTGGAGTTCGCGCCGCTCGAGCTCGAGTGGATCGATCTGGCCGCCGCCACCGTCGACGTCGTCCTGTGCCGCTGGGGAATCATGCTGATCGTTGACCCCGCCGCCGCCGCCCGCGAGGTTCGCCGGGTCCTGCGGCCCGGGGGCCGAGCCGCCTTCGCGGTCTGGGACGAGCGGGACCGCAACCCCTGGGCGACGCTCCCGCACGCGGCGCTGGTGGCGCTCGGCCTCGCCGAGCCGCCGGATCCCGACGCGCCGGGCAGCATGTTCTCGCTGGCCGGCGGGGGTCGTCTCACCGACCTGCTCGAGGGCGCCGGCTTCACCGACGTGGCGGTGGAGGCGGTGGCGGTGGCCCGTGCCTATGACGCGATCGAGGAGTTCATCGCCGAGACGGCCGAGATCTCCCCCAGCTTCAGCGTCGCCTTCCGCGAGCTGAGCCCCGCGCATCGAGCGGCGGTGACCGAGAGCATCGCCGCGGCGGCGGCGCCGTTCATCGCGCCCGACGGCTCGGTGCGGTTGCCCGGCAGCTCGCTGGTGGCGAGCGCCACCGCCTGACAGGGTTCTTGCACGCTGAAACACCGCGTGCACGAGTTTTGCACCGGGGCGGGAGGCTGGACACTGTCGCGCATGCGCACCTGGAAACAACTGTCCCTGCTCACGACGATCGCGGCGGCGCTCTGCGTCCCCGCCCCCGCCTCGGCCGCGTTCCAGCACGTGGTCGCTCCCGGCGAAACGCTCTCCTCGGTGGCCGCCGCCGATGGTCTGCCGGTCTCCCAGCTCGCCGCCGCCAACGGCCTCTCACTCGCAACGGAGCTGACGGCCGGATCGTCCCTGGCGATCCCGGCGCAGGACGCCGCCGGCGCTGCTGCCACCAGCAGCGCCACCACCAGCGGGAGCGACGCCGACGCGGACGGCGATGATTCGGGCGCCGCCGAGTCCGGCGCGGCCGCCCCGTCCGCGGCGACGCCGTCCCTCGCCACGAGCGGCGGCTACATCGTCCAGCCGGGCGACACCCTGTCGGCGCTCGCCGCCCGCTACGGCGTCAGCATGTCGGCGCTGGCCGCCGATAACAACATCGATCCGGCGGGACTGCTCGTCTCGGGAACCACGATCGACGTCTCGGGGCTGAGCGCCGCCACCGCGGCGCCGAGCGCCGCGCCGGCCGCCGGCCCGGACCAGAGCGGGGGAGCGCAGCCGACCCAGGAGACGGTCAGCGCCTCGCAGGTCGGCTCGATCGCCGCGCAGAACGGCGTCTCGCCGGCGCTGGCCGAGGCGATCGGATACCAGGAGAGCGGCTTCAACAACAACGAGGTGTCGAGCACCGGAGCCACCGGCGTCATGCAGATCGAACCCGGCACGTGGAACTACATCGGCCAGAACCTGGCCACGCCGCCGCCGCTCTCGGCGAGCTCGGCCGCGGACAACATCCGCGGCGGGGTGCTGCTGTTGCATTCCCTGCTCAACCAGACCGGGGGGGACCAGGCCATGGCCGCCGCCGCCTACTACCAGGGATTGCAGTCGGTCCGGGCGCACGGGTTGTTCGCCGACACCCAGCGTTACGTCAACGACGTGACGGCGCTGGCACAGCGGTTCGGCGGGGGATAGGCGGGCGGCTCGCACCAGCCGCGGGGCGGCCACGTGACCGCGCCTTGTAGCCTGCGAGCCATATGTTCTACGACGACGACGCGGACCTCCACAAGCTCGACGGCAAGACCGTCGCGATCATCGGCTACGGCTCTCAGGGCCACGCCCACGCGCTCAACCTCAAGGATTCCGGCGTCGCCGTCGTCGTCGGCCTCCGGGCCGGCTCGAGCAGCGTGGCCAAGGCCGAGGCTCATGGCCTCCGGGTGCTCGAGCCCACCGACGCCGCCAGCGAGGGCGACATCGTGATGCTGCTCGCCCCCGACGAGCTACACGGACCGATCTGGGAGGGCGGCCTCAGAGACGGGATCGCCCCCGGCAACACGCTGCTGTTCGGGCACGGCTTCTCCATTCACTACGGCCAGATCGTGCCGCCGCCCGACGTCGACGTCGCGCTCGTCGCCCCCAAGGGACCCGGTCACCTCGTCCGCCGCCAATACCAGGAGGGTTCCGGAGTCCCGTGCCTAGTCGCGGTCCAGCAGAACCCCAGCGGCGATGCGCTGGACGTGGCGCTGGCCTACGCCAAGGGGATCGGCGGCACCCGCGGCGGCGTGATCGAGACGACATTCAAAGACGAGACCGAAACCGACCTGTTCGGCGAGCAGGCAGTGCTGTGCGGCGGCGTCACCGAGCTGGTCCGGGCCGGCTACGAGACGCTCACCGAGGCCGGATACGACGAGCGGCTGGCGTACTTCGAGGTCCTGCACGAGCTCAAGCTGATCGTCGACCTCATGTACGAGAAGGGAATCAGCGGGATGCGGTACTCGATCTCCAACACCGCCGAGTACGGCGACATGACCCGCGGACAGCGGATCATCGGGGAGGAGACCCGAGCGGCGATGAAGCAGGTGCTCGCCGAGATCCAGTCGGGCGACTTCGCTCGCGAGTGGATCGCCGAGAACCGCGCCGGACAGGAGAACTTCAAGCGGATGCGCTCCGAGCAGGCCGGCCACCAGGTGGAGGTCGTCGGCAAGGAGCTGCGCTCCCAGATGGACTGGATCGACACCGAGTTCTCGGAATAGCCCCGGTCTCGAGCGCAGATGCCGCAGACGTCCACCGCTCTGGAGCTCCCGGAGCAGCTCAAGCCGGCCGACGGGCGGTTCGGGTCCGGCCCGTCGCGGGTTCGCCGGGCGCAGCTGGACTACGTCGCCGGCTCGGGCGCCGGGCTGATCGGCACGTCGCACCGCCAGGCGCCGGTCAAGCAGCTGGTGGGGCGCATCCGCGCCGGTATCGCCGAGCTGTTCGCGCTGCCCGAGGGCTACGAGGTGATGCTCGGCAACGGCGGCACCACGGCGTTCTGGGACGCCGCCACCTGCTGTCTGGTGCGCGAGCGCGCGCTGCACCTCACCTACGGCGAGTTCTCCGCCAAGTTCGCATCCTGCACGCGGGCGGCGCCGTTCCTGCGCGACCCGATCGTGATCGCCGCCGACCCGGGAGACGCGCCCGATCCGGCCACGGCGAACTCCGGTGACCCCGTCGATGTCATTGCCTGGGCCCACAACGAGACCTCGACGGGGGTGATGGTCCCGGTGACGCGTCCGGCCGGCTCTGACGGCTCGCTGGTGATGATCGACGCGACCTCGGGCGCCGCGGGCCTGCCGGTGACGATCACCGACGCCGACGTCTACTACTTCGCGCCGCAGAAGGGCTTCGCCTCCGATGGCGGGCTGTGGCTGGCGATCATGAGCCCGGCGGCCCTCGCCCGCCTCGACGAGGTCGTCGCCCTGAACGACGGGCGCTGGGTCCCGGACTTCCTGTCCCTGCCGATCGCGCTCGAGAACTCGGTCAAGGACCAGACCTACAACACCCCGGCGATCGTCACCCTGCTGCTGCTCGCCGACCAGCTGGACTGGATGCTCGAGCAGGGCGGTCTCGACGCGATGGTGCGGCGCACCACCGCCTCGAGCTCCCACCTGTACGAGTGGGCGCAGCGACATGCCCACGCCACTCCGTTCGTCGCCGACCCGGCCAAGCGCTCGCTCGTCGTCGGTACGATCGACTTCGACGACGAGGTCGACGGCGCGGCGCTGGCGACAACGTTGCGGGCCAACGGGATCGTCGACGTCGAGCCCTACCGCAAGCTGGGCCGCAACCAGCTCCGGGTCGCGATGTTCCCCGCCACCGACCCCGCCGACGTGCAGGCGCTCACCGCCTGCATCGACTGGGTGCTCGAGCGGTCATGAGCGGCAACGGCGGGGTCGGTCCGACCAGAGTTCTCGTGGCCGAGAAGATCGGCGACTCCGGCGTCGACCTGCTGCGCGAGCACTTCGAAGTCGATCTCGGTACCGGCTGGGACCGCGCCGAGCTCGAGGAGCGGATCGGCGACTACGAGGGGATCCTGATCCGCTCGGCGACCAAGCTCGACGGCGACCTGCTGGCCCGGGCGACCCGCCTACGCGCGGTCGGTCGCGCCGGGGTGGGGGTCGACAACGTGGACGTGCCCATCGCCACCAAGCGCGGAATCGTCGTCGCCAACGCGCCCGAATCGAACGTCATCACCGCGGCTGAGCACACGATGGCGTTGTTGCTGGCGTTGGCTCGCAACGTGCCGCAGGCGCACGCCTCGCTGACCGGTGGTGCCTGGGAGCGCGCGAAGTTCTCCGGCGTCGAGCTGTACGAGAAGACGCTCGGGGTGCTCGGCTTCGGCCGCATCGGGCAGCTCGTGGCCCAGCGGGCGCGCGGTTTCAACATGCACGTGATCGCGTTCGATCCCTACGTGGGGGCCGACCGGTACCGCGAGCTCGGCGCGGAGCAGGCCGGCTCACCCGACGACGTCTACGCCGCGGCGGACTTCATCACGCTGCACCTGCCCAAGACCCCCGAGACGGAGGGCTGGCTGAACGCCGAGGTGCTGGCCAAGTGCCGCGACGGCGTGCGAGTGCTCAACGTCGCCCGCGGGCCCCTCGTCGTCGACGAGGACCTCAAGGCGGCGCTGGACTCGGGCAAGGTGGCCGGCGCTGCGCTGGACGTCTTCCGCTCCGAGCCGATCACCGACCATCCGCTGTTCGGCTACCCCAACGTAATCGTGACGCCCCACCTCGGCGCCTCCACCGCCGAGGCCACTGATCGGGCAGGCTACCAGGCGGCCGAGCAGGTTGTGGCCGCGCTCGCCGGCGGAGTCGTCACCAGCGCCGTCAACGTGCCGGCGATCCCGGCCGAGGACCTCGAGGTGCTCGGGCCCTATGTGCCGCTGTGCGAGTCGCTGGGGCGGATCGCCACCGCGCTCGCCGTCGCCGAGGGCGGATCGGTCAACAGCATCCAGACCGATTTCTTCGGGCGCCTGGCCGAGCGCGACACCCGGCTGCTCGCGATCCACGTGCTGCTCGGCTCGCTCGCCGGCCACACCGAGGAGGAGATCAACGCCGTCAACGCCCCGGCGATGGCCGAGGAGCGCGGGATCCGCGTCGTCGAGGCCAGACACAGCGCGGCCCGCGATTACAACGACTTCGTCCGGGTCGAGGTGGCCGCCGGCGCCGGCACGGTCCGCGTCGCCGGCACGCTGGTCGGTAACCGCAACCGCCCCCACCTGATCGAGGCCTGGGGCCAACGCTTCTTCGTGCAACTCGAGGAGCACATCACCCTGTTCCGCTACCGCGACGTGCCCGGGATGCTCGGTCGTGTCGGGACCGCGTTCGGCACCCACGGCGTCAACATCGTGTCGGCGGCGGTCGGTCGGGTCCCGGATGAGGGCGCCAGCGGCGAGGGAGACCTGGCGGCGATGGCGATCACCACGACGTCGCCGGTGCCCGGCGAGGTGCTCGATGAGATCGTCTCCAGCGACGGGTTCGAGATCGGGCGGACCGTTTCGCTGTAGGCCTGGTCCCGTGACGCCGCAACCGGCCGCCTCGGTTGGGTTTCTCTACTCTGGCGTGTGTGCGCGCGAGCTTCAATCGAGTGCCACCTCGCGGCCGGGCATCAAGTTTTGGGCCGAATGCGCCGTTACCCGTGAGATGACCTTCGATATTGGCATTGACCTCGTCGATTGTGGGCAGCTCGAAGAGGCGCTTGCCCATCACGGGGACCGATTCGTGAACCGGGTGTATACGGCCGCCGAGTACGCCGAGAGCCGCGGGCAAACGGCAGCTCTGGCCGGACGATTCGCAGCGAAGGAGGCGACGATGAAGGCACTGCGCAGAGGCGACGAGGGGATCGGCTGGCAGTCGATCGAGATCGTGAACGGACCCGACCGCATGCCCGAGATCCGCTTGAGCGGCGCCGCCGCGGAACTGGCCGCCACCCGTGGCGTGACCGCGCTGCGCGTCGGCATCACCGAGGGGCGGCGCCACGCGGCCGCGGTCGTGATCATGGAGGCGGCACGATGACAAACTCCGTTCGGACGGCCATTCGCGACGTCATCCGGCAGCACGGGCGTCTGCCGATTGATGTCGACCGGCTCGCCGATGACGACGACCTGTTCCAAGCCGGCATGAGCTCGCACGCCAGCGTCAACGTGATGCTCGCGCTCGAGGACACGTTCGACATCGAGTTCCCCGATTCGATGCTGAAGCGCAGCGTGTTCGAGAGCCTGGCCGGCATCGACGCCGCGGTCGGCTCGCTCCAGAACCAGCCGGCATGACCATCGCGCTGGATCGCGACCAGGCCTTCCTGGAGCAGGTCAAGCGGATCGCGGTTGAGGTCGCGGCGGTCCATGCCGACACCGTCGATCGCGACGCGCGCTTCCCGATCGAAGCGGTCACCGCGCTACGCGAGGTGGGGGCGCTGTCGGCCTACATCCCGGTCGAGCGCAATGGGGGTGGAGTCTCCCTGAGGGCGATCGCCCAGGCATGCTTCGAGCTCGGTCGCCGCTGCTCCGCTACGGCGATGGTGTTCGCCATGCATCAGATCCAGATCGCGACGATCGTCCGCCATCTGGACGGCGTCTGGTTCGAGGAATACCTGCGACGCGTCGCCGCCGAACAGCGCCTCGTCGCCTCGGTCACGTCGGAGGTCGGGACCGGTGGCGACATGGGCCGATCGATCGCCCCGGTGACGCCGACCGAGGACGGCCGGCTGAGCTTTGTCAAGCAGGCACCGACGGTCAGCTACGGCGAGCACGCCGATGACCTGTTCACCACGGTTCGGCGGTCGGTGAGTGCCGAGCAGCAGGATCAGGTACTCGTTCTGCACCACTCAGAGCAGACCGAGCTCGAGCTGAAGGGGACCTGGGACACGATCGGGATGCGCGGCACCTGCTCGCCCGGCTTCGAGGTGCGTGCCCGGTTCGATCCCGAACAGATCCTGCGGGCGCCGTTCTCGACCGTGATGAATGAGTCGCACGTGCCGATCTCCCACATTCTCTGGTCCCACGGCTGGTTGGGGATCGCCACCGAGGCGTTCGAGCGCGGGCGGGCGTTCGTCCGCGCCGCGGCTCGGCGGGGGCGGGCGGGTTCAGACGCCCCGCTGCCGGCGGCTCACAGCCTGTCGCGGGTGATGAGCGAGCTGTTCATGCTGCGCGCCGAGGTGCGCAGCGGGCTCGAGGACTTCATCGGCGAGGGGGAGGAGATCGATCGCGAGCGGCTCGGGACGATGGCGTCGATTCTGCGCTTCAACAATCTCAAGCTGGCCGCGTCCGAGCAGGCGCCTCGCATCTGCTCCGCCGTTCTGGAGGTCATCGGGATCATGGCCTACAAGAACGACTCCCCTTACGGGGTCGGGCGCCAACTCCGCGACGCGCTCTCGGCACGCCTGATGGTCGCCAACGAGCGCATCCATGCCGTCGACGCGGGCCTGTTGCTGATCGCCAAGGAGGTGTAGGGGATGCCCGAGGTGCTCAAGGCATCCGCCGACCAGGCGGAGTTCCTGGCGGCGCTGACCGCCGCCGGACTGCTGCTCGAGTCCGGGGTGCCCGGCGTCTACGGCCACGGCTCGGTGTTCGAAGATGTCCGGTGCCGTCTCGACGACCGCCTCAGCTCGGAGGCCGGGGCCCGCGGCGCCGAACGATTGCGCTTCCCGCCGCTGCTCCCGCGCCGGCAGCTGGAGTCCAGCGGCTATCTCAACTCGTTCCCGCATTTGGCCGGCAGCATCTACTCGTTCGACGGAAACGAGCAGGACGCCGCGGTCCAGAGCGAGCGCGCCGCCCGGCACGAGCCATGGGGCGAGTTTCAGGAGATGACCGAGCTGAGCCTGATGCCGGCCGCCTGCTACCCGGTGTATCCGGCGATCGCGGCGCGCGGCAAGCTTCCGGTTGGCGGAGCGTTCATCGACGCCGGCGGCGCCTGGGTGTTCCGCCACGAGCCGTCGCATGATCCCGCCCGGCGGCAGATCTTCCACCAGCACGAGCTGGTGCGGATCGGCGAGCCGGAGGCGGTCCTCGTCTGGCGCGACGAGTGGGCCCAGCGCGGCCTGGACCTGTTGCGCGCGTTTGGCCTGGCCGCCGAGCTCGACGTCGCCAACGATCCGTTCTTCGGCCGTCGCGGGCGGATGCTGGCCGCCAACCAGCAGTCCGAACGGCTCAAGCTCGAGCTGCTGGTCCAGATCGCCGGACCAGAGCCGACGGCGTGCGCGTCGTTCAACCACCACCGCGACCACTTCGGCAGCATCTATGGGATCGAGGTGTCGGACGGCAGTACGGCCCATACCGCGTGCCTCGGGTTCGGTCACGAGCGGATCGTGCTGGCGCTGCTGCGGACGCACGGTCTCGATCCGGCGGCGTGGCCGGCGGCGGTGCGCGAAGAGCTGTGGCGATGAACGCGGCCGGCCGGCGGCCGCTGCTCAGCCTGTCCGGCCAGGAGCCGCGGGACTACCGGCGGCACCTGCTCCACTCGACCAGTCGCTCCTACTTGGAGACCAATTGCTACTCGGACATCATCATCGAGCTGCTGCACGCCTGCGGCTACGAGCCGCTGGCGGCGTTCGGGCACCTGGTGAGGATGGACTTCGAGGGTGATCAGTGGACGTTCTTCAAGCCGCCCCCCGAGGACATCGAGCGCCTGTTCGGGATCGACATCCATGAGATGCAGCCCTATCGGCCGCTGCCGACCCAGATCGCCGAGCAGATCGAGCAGGGCCGGACGATCATCGTGGAGCTCGACAGCTGGTGGTTGCCCGACACCGCCTCCACCAGCTACCGCTCCGAGCACGTCAAGACGTCAGTGGCGCCCGACGCACTCGACGGCGACGCCGAGACGATGCGCTACTTCCACAGCGCCGGGCTGTTCGAGCTGTCGGGCGAGGACTACCGGGGGGTCTTCCGGATCGGTGAGGACGATCCGTCCGTCCTGCCGCCGTACACCGAGATCGTTCGCTTCGACGCCGGAGAGCGCCTCGACGGCGAGCGGCTCAAGGACGCCGCGCTCGAGGTGCTCAGGCACCACCTCGCCCGCCGTCCCCAGTCCAATCCGTTCGAGCGGTTCGGTGCCCAACTGGACCGCGAGCTGCCGTCCCTGCTGCGGCGCGGTTTGGAGGACTACCACGCGTACGCCTTCGCCACGGTGCGGATGGCCGGATCGGCGTTTGAGATCGCCGCCGACCACGCAGGGTGGCTGTTCGGCGCCGATGCGGCCGACGTTCAGGTGGCGATGGGCGAGATCGTCGACGGCTGCAAGGCGCTGTCGTTCCGGCTGGCGCGTCGCCGCACATTTGACCCGTCGGGGACGATCGACGCTCTGGCGGGAGCCTGGGAACGGGCGATGACCGGGCTCGACGCCGCCGCCGGCTGACCCCGCCCGGCGACGCGCCGGTCCGCCGGGGTGCCCGGCAGCGTCATCGCGCACCACCGGAAGGCATTGCTACGCTGTGCGTCGAATGTCGCTGAGCCTCGACCTCCGACTTCTTCTCCTCCCCCTTCGGGGGGAATAGCGCGTGGGCGGCCGCACGTAGCCGCGAACAACAGCACCGAGAAGCAGTCAAGTTCGAGCCAAGAGGGACGTAGCGACATGACACAGCCTGACGATCCAGACCGGGTACTGATCTTCGACACGACGCTGCGCGACGGCGAGCAGTCACCCGGGATCTCGCTCAACCCGCAGGAGAAGCTGGAGATCGCCCAGCAGCTCGCCCGCCTCGGCGTCGACGTGATCGAGGCCGGCTTCCCGATCACCTCGCCGGGCGATTTCGCGGCGGTGCAGGCGATCTCGCGGACGGTGGAGGGCCCCGTCATCGCCGGCTTGGCGCGGACGCACGTGGCCGACATCGACGCCGCCTACAACGCGGTCAAGGACGCTCCCCGGCCGCGCATCCACACGTTCATCTCCACGTCGGACATCCACATCATCCACCAGCTGCAGACGACCCGGGAGGATGTCAAGGGCCAGGCCCGCGCCGCCGTCGCGCACGCCAAGCAGTACGTCGACGACGTCGAGTTCTCCCCGATGGACGCGACGCGATCCGAGCTCGAGTTCACCGCCGAGGTGTGCCAGATCGCGATCGACGAGGGCGCCACCACGATCAACATCCCCGACACCGTCGGCTACACGATGCCCCACGAGTACGCGGCGTTCCTGCGTGGGCTCTACCACGCGGTCCCCGATCTGCACGGCGTGGTGCTGTCGGTGCACTGCCATGACGATCTGGGGCTGGCGGTCGCGAACTCGTTCGCCGGGCTGCAGGCGGGCGCGCGCCAGGTCGAGTGCGCGGTCAACGGGATCGGCGAGCGAGCGGGCAACGCCGCGATCGAGGAGATCATCATGCTGCTGCACACGCGGGCGGCCGACATCGGGCTGCATACCGGCGCGGTGACCCGGGAGATCGCCCGGACGAGCCGCATGGTCTCTCGACTGACCGGTTACGCCGTCCAGCCCAACAAGGCGATCGTCGGCCGCAATGCGTTCGCCCACGAATCCGGCATCCACCAGGACGGCGTGCTCAAGGAGCGCACCACCTACGAGATCATGGACGCGACGACGGTCGGGCTGGACGCCAACTCGATCGTGCTCGGCAAGCACTCCGGCCGCCACGCGCTGGCGCAGGCCCTGGCCGAGCTGGGCTTCGAGCTGCAGGGCCAGGACCTGAACACCGCGTTCAAGCGCTTCAAGGAGATCGCGGACAAGAAGAAGCAGGTGACGGCGATGGACCTGGAGGCGCTGGTCACCGACGAGCTGCGCCAGGAGCTCGCCGGCTACACGCTGGAGTGGTTCGATGTCGAAGCCTCCAGTCGCCGCCCGCCGCACGCCACCGTGGCGGTTCGCGGACCCGACGGCGAAGAGCTGGTCGGCTCGTTCACCGGCGACGGCCCGGTCGATGCCATCTTCCACGCCATCAACGCCGCCACCAGTGTCGACGCCCGTCTCCGGGAGTTCCGGGTGGACGCGGTCACCGGTGGCCAGGACGCGTTGGGCGAGACGTCGGTGGTGCTCGAGGTCGGCGGCGTCACCGGTGCCGGCCAGGGCGTCTCCACCGACATCCTCGAGGCCGGGGGCCGCGCCTACGTCCGCGCGCTCTCCAACGCGGTGCGCCGCCAGGGCGTGCTGGCCGAGCGCGAGGCCGCCGACCAGCCCGCGCCGGAGGTGGTCCGGGCGCCATAGGCATCTCGGACTGGTTCGGCGCCTTGAGGCCGGGCTACCAGCCGGTGCCGTCGGCGACGACGAGCAGGCCCTGCCGGTACCCGGCGGACAGCACCCGCGTGCGCGGCTCCTGATCCATGAAGTTCGACCCCATCGCCGCGGCGCACTCGGCGTTGGGGGCGATCGTCCTCACCCGGGCTCCGCGGCGGCGCAGTGCCAGCGCCTCGATCGCCACCGCGGATCGCGCGACGTTGCGCATCACGGTGAGCATCGTGTGGCGGGTGGCCAGGCTCGCGGTCGGGTTCAGGCACAGGACATGGGTGTCGCGGCCGGCCGGGGCAGCGTCGAGGTTGGTCGGGCTCCACACGCCGCCATCGACATACTCGCGGCCGCCGATCGCCACCGGGGCGAACAGCCACGGAACCGTGCACGACGCCTGCACCGCCTCGGCCACCGTTGCTCTCGGTGCGCCGGGGCTGCCGAACACCACCCGGCGGCCGGTGCCGCGATCCACCGCGGTCACCCGCAGGCGGCCGTCGAACCGCGCCTCGGATCGCTGCACCTGGGCCCGGAGTTGGCTGAGCGTGTCCGGTGGGCGGGGGAGACCGCGCAGCAGCAGCGCGCGCACGAGCGCTCCGCCGGGGGCGGCGACGCCGAGCGCCAGCGGGGCGAACGTGGCGCTGGCGGCCAGCGCCGCCTGCCCGGCTCGCCGCGCGGCGGCGACCGCCGCGACGGCCAGCCCGCGCGCCGGCCCCGAAGCTCCGACCTCGAGGTCGGTGCCCACCGCCGACGGGCGGCGGGGCGCGTTGCCAGCGACGAGGTGGGCGGCGACGATCGCCCCGGCGGACGTGCCGACGAAGCCCTCGCAGTCGCGCAGGTCGACGCCGGCGGCATCCTCGATCCCGGCCAGGACGCCCATCATCCAGGCTTCGCCAAGGACGCCGCCGCCGCCGAGCACCAGGACGTCGGGACGTGAGCGCACGCAGCCCAGGCTACCCAGGACGGTCCGCGAGCACCGAGCGCGCCACGACAGTCAGGTGTACGTGATAACGTACGCTCGTATGGTGCTCACCGAGTCCTCGACCTCTCTCGAGAGCCTGGGCGCTCGCGTTCGAGCCCTGCGCGACGCGATGGACCTGTCCTTACGCGATCTCGCCCTGCGCTCCGGGGTGAGCGCGCCGATGCTGTCCCAGGTGGAGCGCGGCGAGACGAGCCCGACGCTCCAGGTGGCCACTCGCATCGCCCAGGGGCTGGAGCTGCGCCTCTCCCAGCTGCTGCGCCTCGACGAGGCCGGCGCGGTGTCGATCGTGCGCAGCGCCGAACGACGGACCGGCCCGCCCGGAGCCTCGGGTCACGCGTACGAGATTCTCACCCCGCCGCTGCCCGGGCAGCGGGCGGAGCTGTCGCGGCACACGCTCGCCGCGGGCGCCGTCACCGGCGGCCCCGGGGATCCGCCGATGCACGAGCCCGGCAGCCGCGAGACGGCGCTGGTCCAGGCCGGCACGGTCGTCCTGCACTGCGACGGCACCCGCCACGAGCTGGCCGCTGGCGATTGCGTCACGTTTGATGCCGATCTTCCTCATCACTTCGAGAACCCCGGAACCCGCGAAGCCGTACTGCTGGCCGTCGTCAGCGCCGGCCTGCGAAGGAGCTGATCCAGCCGATGCCCACGAGCCTGTTCGACAAGATCTGGAGCGCCCACGAGGTCGCGGGGGCCGGGGGTGGTCTCCTGTACATCGACCTGCATCTCGTCCACGAGGTGACGAGCCCGCAGGCGTTTGACGGTCTGCGACTCGCCGGCCGCCCGGTCCGGCGCCCCGATCGCACGCTGGCCACCGCCGACCACAACGTCCCCACCGACGGCACTCCGGTCGCCGCACGCATCCGCGACGAATTGTCCCGCGTGCAGGTGCAGACGCTCGAGCGCAACTGCGAGGAGTTCGGGATTCCGCTGTACTCACTGGGCTCCGATCGCCAGGGCATCGTTCACGTGATCGGGCCCGAGCTCGGCGTCACGCAGCCGGGGATGACGATCGTCTGCGGCGACTCTCACACCGCCACCCACGGCGCATTCGGTGCGCTGGCGTTCGGCATCGGCACCAGTGAGGTGGAGCACGTGCTGGCCACCCAATGCCTCGTCCAGACCAAGCCCAAGTCGATGCGCATCCAGTACGAGGGGGAGCTCGGCTTCGGCGTGACGGCGAAGGACCTCATCCTGGCCACGATCGGCCAGGTCGGCGTCGCCGGGGCGGTCGGCCACGTGGTGGAGTTCGCCGGCCCGGCGATCGAGTCGCTGACCATGGAGGGCCGGATGACGGTCTGCAACATGACGATCGAGGGCGGCGGGCGCGCCGGCATGATCGCCCCCGACGAGACGACCTTCCAGTACGTGGTCGGCCGCGGCGCGGCGCCGGCCAAGGTGCCGGACGCCTGGCGCGAGCTGCGCACCGAC
>DATCFW010000185.1:0-11314 GCA_036509295.1 Solirubrobacteraceae bacterium
GGGCTGCTCGGCTCGATCACGCGGATCGACTCCGATCGCTCGCAGCGGCTCCCGGCCATCCCCGGACTGCCGCCCTCGCTGCTCAAGCCGCCGAAAGGCTGCCACTTCCGTCCGCGCTGCCCGCACGCGTTTGCGAAGTGCACCGAGATCCCGCCGCTCGCCAACCGAGTTCCCGAGCGCCCCGAGTGCCTGGATCGCTGCTTTCTCGAGCCGGCGCAGAAGCGCACGCTGCGCCAGGTCGGTGAGCGGATCGGACTGGCCAGCCCCGAGCCGGTGATCTCATGACCGAGCCCGAGCCCGAGCCCGAGCCTGCGCCCGCGCCGGACTCAGCGGCGGCGCCGGCTCAGCCGGCCGGTGACGGGAGATCCACCGGCGCGTCTCTGCTCGAAGTCGAGCACCTCCGCGTGCTGTTCCCGATCAAGGCCGGCATCATCATCGACCGTCAGGTCGGCCAGGTGCACGCCGTCGACGACGTGTCCTTCGTTCTCAACGAAGGGGAGACCCTCGGCATCGTCGGCGAGTCGGGGTGCGGCAAGACGACCCTGATCCGCGTGCTCGTGCGGCTGCTGGAGGCGACGTCGGGCTCGATCCGGTTCCGGGGCCGGGACATCACCACCAGCGGGCGCAAGCAGCTCGAGCCCGTCCGCCGGGAGATGCAGATGGTCTTCCAGGATCCGCAGGCGTCGCTGAACCCGCGCAAGCGCGTCGGTCAGATCCTGGCCACGCCGCTGCGCCACCGCGGGGTGGCCAAGGACAAGCTCGCCGCCGAGAGCCGCGACCTGCTCAAGCGCGTCGGCATGTCCGCCGACGTGCTGAACCGCTTCCCGCACGAGTTCTCCGGCGGGCAGCGCCAGCGGATCGGCATCGCGCGGGCACTGGCCGTGGAACCGCGCCTGGTCCTGCTCGACGAGCCCGTCTCGGCGCTCGACGTGTCGATCCAGGCGCAGGTGATCAACCTGCTCGAGGAGCTGCAGGACGAGTTCCGCCTCAGCTACGTGTTCGTTGCCCATGACCTCAGCGTCGTGCGCCACGTCTCGGACCGGATCGTCGTCATGTACCTCGGCAAGCTGATGGAGGTCTCACCGGCGGAGGAGCTGTACGCCAAGCCGATCCATCCCTACACGTCGGCGCTGCTGGGCGCGATCCCGATCCCCGATCCCAAGCTCAATCGGACACGCGACCGGATGGTCGTGTCCGGCGAGCCGCCGAACCCGATCAACCCGCCTTCGGGCTGTCGCTTCCACACCCGCTGTCCGCGGGCGACCGACATCTGCTCGAGCGTCGAGCCGCAGCTGACCGAATACGCCGGCGGCCATCTGGCCGCCTGCCACCATCCCCAGAACGTCACCGCGCAGGAGATCGCCGCCGCGACGCGGTCCGACGCGAGCCCCCTGAGCGCCGGCTCGGGGCTGCCCGAGACCGCGGGCGGCAACGGCGGGGTCGGCGTCAGCACGCCCGCCTAGCGGGCTTCACGGCCAGGGGTTCACCTCCAACGTGAGCCCTTACCCCGGATAAGGGGTGCCGGCCTGGCCCGTAAGGGGTCCGGTGCCGCAACCCGCACCGTTCTGCCGATGTGGGACACCGGGTCGCAGTCCATTCTGGGTGGACGTTGGAAGCCACCGGAAGGAACTCAGAATGCACCCCCAGTTCTCAGCGATCATGGTTGACACCCGCACCCAGGAGCTTCGCCTCGCCGCGGCCCACGCTCGCCGCGGAGGCGATGAGCGGACCCGCACCGGGCTGGTCGGCGCGCTCCGGCGATACTTCGCTCATGCGGTCGCGACTGACGAGCAATCACTTCGTCGGGAGGGCCAGCGAGCTGGCGGAGCTGCAGCTCGCCGTCCGGGAGGCCAGCGCCGGGCGTCCCGCCCTCGTGCTGCTCGGCGGTGACTCCGGAGTCGGTAAGACCCGAGTGGTCTCAGAGCTCGAGAGCCGGCTCGCCGCCGACGCGCAGGCCGGCGCCGGACCGGAGACGCGGATCCTGCGCGGCGACAGCGTCGAGCAGGCCGACGGCGAGCTGCCCTACGCCCCGCTGCTGAGCGCGTTTCGCCCGCTGGTGCGCGCGCGCCATCCGGCGCTGCGCGAGCTGAGCGCCGGCAGCCGCGCCCAGCTCGCCACGATCCTCCCGGGCCTGGAAGAGGAGGAGGAGGTACGCCCGCGCGGCGAACGCTCGGGCCCGAGCGACCAGGTGCGGTTGTTCGAGGCGGCGCTGGAGCTGATCGACCGTCTCAGCGAGTCGGCGACGCTCGTCCTGATTCTGGAGGACATGCACTGGGCCGACCGCTCGACCCGGACGTTCGCGGCGTTCCTGGCTCGGAGCCTGCGCCAGGAGCACGTCTGCCTGGTGCTCACGTATCGCACCGACGAGCTTCACCGTCGTCACCCCCTGCGCCCGCTGCTCTCAGAGCTCGAGCGGCTGGAGCGCGCTCGCCGCGTCGAGCTGGAGCCGTTCGACCGCGACGAGCTCGGCGAGGCGCTCACCGACATCCTCGGCGCCGCCCCCGACGGTGCGCTCGTGGAGCGGCTGTTCAAGCGCAGCGAGGGCAACCCGCTCTACACCGAGGAGCTGCTCGCCGCCGGTCTCGACGGCCGCGGCGCGGCGCCGCAGAGCCTGCGCGACGCGTTCCTGGTGCGGATCGAGCGCCTCGCCCCCGATGCCCAGCGCGTGGCCCGCACCGTCGCCGTGGCCCGCGCCGCCGATGAGCGGACGCTGGCCGATGTCACCGGCCTGGACCGCGACGCGCTGGAGGTGGCCCTGCGCGAGGCGGTGGCCGAGCAGGTGTTGATCGCCGGTGAGGACGAACGCTTCTGCTTCCGCCATGCCCTCCTGCGCGAAGCGCTGTATGACGACCTCCTTCCGGGTGAGCGCGGTGCGTTGCACATCGCCCTGGCCCGGCATCTGGAGCAGCGCTGTGGCGCCGACGACGATCGCGAGCTGGAACGCGCGTCGTCGATCGCCGGTCACTACGGCGCCGCCGGCGACCAGCCCAACGCCCTGCGCAGCACGATCGCCGCCGCCCGGGCCGCGCACAAGGTGTTCGCCTACGGGGAGGCCTCGGACCTGATCGACCGGGCACTGGAGCTGTGGCCACGCGTCGACGACGCGCCGGGCGTCGCCGGGTTGGACTACGTGGAACTGCTGACGATGGCCGCCGAGTCGCATAGCGTCATCGACGATCGACCCCGGAGCGTCGTGCTCCTCAACGAAGCGCTGCGCGAGCTCGACCCCGAGCGCGATCCGGGCCGCTACGCGGCGCTGCTGGCCCGCCTGGCCCGGATGGTCTCGGCGCTCAACCGCGGCGCCGAGGCGGTGGAGATCGCCGAGCGGGCGCTGGCGATGGTGCCCGAGGACGATCCCGAGGGGGTGCGTCCTCAGCTGCTGGCCTGGCTGGCGCGCAGCCGTTTCCTGCGCGGCCGCTTCCGCGAGTCGGTGGCCGACGGGGAGGCGGCGCTGGAGACGGCGGTGCGCGAGCACGACGCCGTGGCCGAGGCCGAGCTGCTCAATACGCTCGGCATGGCCCGCGTGGCGCTCGGCGACGTCGAGGGCGGCGTCGAGTCGCTGCGCCGTGCGGTGCAGATCGCCCGCGACAATGAGGACTTCGACAACCTGGCGACGGCTTACTCGAACCTCGCGGACATGCTCAGCATCGCCGGTCGCACGGCCGAGGCGCTCGAGACGGCGCGGGAGGGGCTGGCGGCCACGCCGCGCCACCACGCCTGGCGAAACGACTGGGTGCGGCTGACCGTCGCCGAGACGGCGTTCGAGGCCGGCGACTGGAAGCTCGCCCGCGATCACCTCTCGCCGGTGCCGGCCAGCGGCACGGGCACGCTGTTCATGTTCGGCAATCTGCGCGCCGCCGACTACGCGTTGGGGGTCGGGGACGAGGACGAGGCGGACCGGCGCCTGGAGGCGGTCGCCGAGCTCGTCAGCGTCTCGGCCGAGCCGCAGTGGATCGGTGTGTACGGCGCCCTGCTCGGCGAGCTGAGGGTGCGCCGGCGTGACCTTCCCGGCGCCCAGCGGGCCGTGCAGGACGCGCTCGACCGCCTTGAGGTGTGCACCGACGACGTGATGCGGATCGCCAAGGTCACCGCCGTTGGCATCCAGGTCGAGGCCGATCGGGCGCAACGGGCCCGCGACCTCGGGGTCGCCGCCGACCGGCGCGATGCCCTGACCCGGGCCCGGATCCACTTCCAGCGCCTCGAGGCCGCCGCCCAGGACGGCGGTCCGGTGGAGCGGGCCCGGCTGGCCCAGGGACGCGCCGAGCTGGCCCGCGCGCGCAATCGCCCGGCGCACAAGGAATGGGCCAAGGCGGCGACGGCGTGGGCGGCGATCAAGCGCCCCTACCCGGTGGCGCTGGCGCAGTGGCGCGAGGCGGAGGCGCTGGTGGCCGCCGGCGACCGGTCGGCGGCACTCACGTCCGCATCCGCGGCATTGGCGGCCGCCGAGTCGCTGGGGTCGGAGTGGCTCGAGCGCGAGGTGCGCGCCCTGTGTGACCGCGCGCGCCTGCACCTGGAGGCCGCTCCGGACGTCAACGGCGACGCCGGCGCGGCGCGCGAGCGCAGTGAGGCCGAGGCGGACCCGTTCGGGTTGACCCCGCGCGAACGCCAGGTGCTGGGCCTGCTCTCCGAGGGCGCCACCAATCGCCAGATCGGCGCCGCGCTGTTCATGGCGGAGAAGACGGCCAGCGTGCACGTGTCGCGCATCCTGGCCAAGCTCGGGGTGCAGAGCCGGACCCAGGCGGCGGCGGTGGCCCACCGCCAGCACCTCGCCTGACCGCATGGCGCGGGCCGGAGTGCCGGTTTGGACCCGCCGATCGCGCCGGGGAGCGTAGATTCCCACCCGTGCGCACGCCGGCCGAATGGGAGCCCCACGAACGGACTCTGATGGGCTGGCCCTGCCGCGTGGACCTGTGGGGCGAGACGATCTCCCGGGCGCGGGCCGACTATGCCGCGGTGGCCAACGCCGTGGCGGCATTCGAGCCAGTGACGATGATCGCCAACGCCGGCGCGGATGCCGCGGCCGCGCGCGCCGCCTGCGCGGCCGGGGTGGAGGTCATCGAGCTGGGACTCGACGATTCGTGGCTGCGCGACTGCGGCCCCATCTACGTCTACGGGGACGACGGTGCGCGCGTAGCCATTCATTTCGGCTTCAACGCCTGGGGGGAGAAGTTCCCGCCGTGGGATCGTGACGCCGCGGTGGGCCGGCTGATCGCCGAGCGGCTCGGCGACCCGGTGGTGGACGGGGGGATGGTGCTCGAGGGTGGATCGATTCTCACCGACGGTCAGGGGACGTTGCTCACCACCGAGCAGTGCCTGCTCAACCCCAATCGCAACCCGTCGCTCTCCCGGGAGCAGATCGAATCGCAGCTGCGCGCCCGGCTGGGGGTGGAGCGGATCGTGTGGCTGGGGATGGGGTTGCTCGAGGACCGCGACACCGACGGTCACATCGACCTGATCGCGGCGTTCACCGGTCCCGACCGGGCCCTGCTGCAGACGGTGCCGGAGGAGAACCCCAACTTCGAGCATTGCCAGGAGAACCGGCGCCGCCTGCGCGATGCCGGCGTGGAGTTCACCGAGCTCCCCTTCCTGCCCTACGACGAGGTGGCCGGCGAGACGGTGGCGGCGAGCTACCTCAACTTCTACATCTGCAACGGTGGCGTGATCGTGCCCGTCGCCGGAGCCGACACCGATGACGAGGCGCTCGAGATCATCGCCGGCTGCTACCCCGGCCGCGAAGTCGTCCCCGTCCCGGGGCTGGTCATCGCCTACGGCGGCGGCGGGCCGCACTGCATCACTCAACAGGTCCCGCTGAACGACGGGCGCGCGCAACAATGAGTGCGAACCCCATGGCTGAATCTCCCGAGTTGCTGACCGCCTACCCGCCCCCGCCGTCGCCGGCGCGGACCCGTCCCTCGGAGCGCGCGCCGCTGCGCCTCGGCCTCGTCCAGGAGCGCTGGCACGCCGACCCCGCCGAGCACCAGGACGCGCTGGCGGCCGGCATCCGGCTCGCCGCCGGGGAGGGGGCGCGGCTGGTCTGCCTGCAGGAGCTGACGCTCTCGCCGTACTTCGCGATCACGCCGGATGGGCCGCAGGCCGCCGGGGCCGCGCCTGAGGAGCTGGAGTCCGGGCCCACCCTCACCTTCGCGCGCCGGCTGGCCGCCGACACCGGCGTGCACGTGCATGCGTCGCTGTACGAACGCGCCGATGGAGTGGATGGGCTCGGCTACAACACCGCCGTGGTCGTCGCGCCCGATGGGCGGCTGGTGTCGCGTACGCGCAAGCTCCACATCCCGGTCACCGCCGGGTACTACGAGGACCACTACTTCCGACCGGGCCCGGCCGACGGCGATCCGTTCCCGCTCACGGCGCTGCCGACCGCGGACGGCGGGGAGGCGTCATTGGGGTGCCCGACGTGCTGGGACCAGTGGTTCCCCGAGCTCGCCCGGGCCTACTCGCTGCGCGGCGCCGAGGTACTCATCTACCCGACCGCGATCGGCTCCGAGCCCGATCACCCGGAGTTCGACACCCAGCCCCTGTGGCAGCAGGTGATCGTCGGCAACGGGGTGGCCAACGGGACGTTCATGGTCGCGATCAACCGGATCGGGTTCGAGGACCCCCTGACGTTCTATGGCTCGAGCTTCATCTCGGACCCCTACGGTCGGATCCTCGTCCAGGCGCCGCGGGACCGGCCGGCGGTGCTCGTCGCCGATCTCGACCTCGATCAGCGCCGTGACTGGCTCGAGCTGTTCCCATTCCTGGGCACCCGCCGGCCCGACGCGTACGCGGTCCTCACCGCTCCACGCTCGTAGCCTCGCGTCCGTCCGGTTGGCTTCCGCGGCTGCCGGCCCGACGCGGGGCGCGGGTTGCGAGGAACGGCTTGGGAAGGGGAGGGGCGGGGAGGGAAGGGAAGGTTGCGGTGCGGCCCCGGCCCGCGATAGTGCAGTTCGTGGAAAATCCGCCGCGAACCGCAATATTTTCCACGAGACGCACGCTAGGCGTCCCGAGTGTGGAAAACCGGACGGGCGCATCCTGATTTTCCATGAAAGCGACGCGGGCGCGCTACCGGGCGAGTTTCTTGCCCGGGTTGAGCAGCCCCTTGGGATCGAACATGCGCTTGATCTGCTCGTGGAGCGCCAGCGCCGGCTCGGGCCACTGGGCCGCCAGCGCGCCGCGCTTGGCCAGGCCGAGCCCGTGCTCGCCCGAGACGGAGCCGCCGAGCCTCACCGCGAGCGCGAACAGGTCGTGGGCTGCCCGGTCCGATCGCCGCGCCTCCGTCGGATCCTCCAGGTCGATCATGAACGTCGAGTGCAGGTTGCCGTCCCCGGCATGCCCCCAGCTGCAGGCCGGCAGCCCGTGCCGGGCGCCGATCTCACGAGTGGCGACGATCGCCTCCGCCAACCGCTCGAGCGGCACCACGATGTCCTCGGACACCTTGCCGCCGTGGGCGGCGACCACGGTCAGCGAGACGCCCGCCCGCCAGCGCCACAGCTCGCGGATCTCGCGGCGACCCTCGGGCGCGTAGGTGGCGAGCGCGCCGGCGGACAGCGCCTCGACTAGGTCGGCCCGCAGCCGCTGCGCCTCGGCGGCGGAGCCGTCGGCCTCGACGATCAGCATGAATGCCGGCTCGCGCGGCGCGTCGCCGGGGAACGAATCGCCGGCGTGGGCCACGGTGACCTCGTCGAGGTACTCGAGCGCCGCCGGCATCAGCCCAGAGGCCATCACGGTGGTCAGCGCCGCGCAGCCGGTCTCGGCGTCGGGGAAGAACGCCACCACCGGCAGTTGCGCCTCGGGGGCCGGGAGCAGCCTCAGCCACGCCGCGGTGACGATCCCGAGGGTTCCCTCCGAGCCGACGATCAGCGACCGGATGTCATAGCCGGCGACGTCCTTGCGGATCGGCCCGCCGATGCTCACCACCTCCCCGGGTGCGAGGACGAGCTCGAGGCCGGTCACCCAGGTACCGGTGACACCATATTTGAACGTGTGCGGACCGCCGGCGTTGGTGGCGATGTTCCCGCCCAGCTGCGACTGCTCGGGGGCGCCGGGATCCGGTGCGTAGAAGAGCCCCTCCTCTCGCGCCCGTCGTTGCAGGCCGGCGGTGGTGACGCCGGCGGACACGAATGCGCGCCAGCGCTCGGGCTCCAGCCGCGGCGGGCCCGCCAGGCGCTCGAGGCTGACCACCACGCCGCCGTCGGTGGGCACGGCGCCGCCGGTGAGGCCGCTGCCGCCGCCGCGAGGGATGAGTGGGACGTCGTGTTCGTAGCACCATCCGAGCACCGCTGCGACCTGAGCGGAGTCGCGCGGCAGCGCCACCGCATCGGCGCGTCCGCGAACGGTGCGGGTCTCGGTGGCGTCGGTGAGATAGGCCCGCGTCGTCCCCGGCAGGACGCCGTCGTCCCCGAGCAGGGCGCGCAGCTCGTGCGCGATGGCGGCGGAGGTGGAGACGGTCACACCGGCGATGCTACGCCCGGCGGGGCTGGCCGCTGGCGATCGGCAGCGCGTAGAAGATCGCCATCGCCGCGCAGATCCCCAGGGTGGCGTAGGCCGACACGGCAGCGAGGAGCGTCGCCGCAAGGTACGGCGGCAGGCCGGTGATCGATCGGGCCAGTATCCGGCGGCGCTCATCCAGCGACAGCTCGGCTGACATCATGTGCGCTCGCGCCAGCAGGATGTGGCGGTTGAGCGTGGCGAACGCCACCGACATGAGCAGGAACGAGCCGCTGTACACGCCGGCCGCCAGCGACTGACCGTCCGGTTCCCGCAGGTAGGCGGCCATCACGCCGGTGGCGAAGGGGAGGATCCCGATCGTCAGTAGCAGCAGCAGGTTGAGGATCAGGATCGAGTGATCGGCCCGGTCCAGCCGGGCGATCATCGCGTGGTGGTTGATCCAGATGATCCCGATCGTCACGAACGAGACGACGTAGGCGGCGTACTGCGGCCACTGCTGTCCGAGCTCGTGCCCCAGATGCTGAGGCGGCGTCGGGATGTGGATCCCGAGCACGAGCAGGGTGATCGCCACCGCGATCACCCCGTCGGAGAATGACTCGAGCCGGTTGGTCGCCATCCTGGTGGGGGTTCGCCGTCCGCCGGGGCGATCCTCGTCCCGGGGCCGGAGTGGACAACCGTGCGCCGACGCGGGAGACTGGCGATCATGCCGCCCTCCGGGGAGTCCCGTCGCCGTCTGACTCGTCAGTTGAACGCGGCCTACGGCGAGGGCCTGCTCAGCGACACGACGTTCTCCTACCGGCTGGACGTCCTGTTGCGCAGCGCCCTGATCGAGCCGGCCGGACTGGTCGGCGACCTGACGGTCCGCCGGCCGCGGCCCTCGCTGGCCGACACCATCGTGCGCATGCTGCGATCCGCGCGGGAGCGGGCCGCGGCCGCGGTCGCCGAGCCGGTCGCGCCCCCACTGCCGCCGTTGCTCGCGCTCGATTGGGCGGGCGGTCGCGACGATATGCTCGTCGGCCGCCATCACGACTGCGACGTCGTGCTCGGTGACCTGTCGGTCAGTCGCCGGCACGCCCGCCTGACGTTCCGGGACGGCAACTGGGTCGTGCGCGATCTGGACTCCACGAACGGGACGCGGATCAACGGGCAGCCGGTCATTCGCTGCCGGCTGCGACCGGGCGACGTGCTCACGCTCGGCGACGAGGCCGTGCTCGTCGATTAGCGTCAACCGCTGCTCCAGACCCGCCCGCATGGGCGGCGGCGCAGCGGCTCAGATGGCGACCACCGAGAACACCGGCGGCAGCCGCGTCGCGACCGTGGTCCAGGTGGCACCGCCGTCGCCCGACCCGAACAGCTCGCCCGAGGTGGCACCGAAGTAGAGCTCGAGCTGCTCGCCCTGCGCGGCGCGGCTGAACGCCTGCCGCAGGACCGTCAGGTAGGCGTGCTCGGCCGGCAGACCGTCTCCGCGGGGCGTCCAGGTGGAGCCGGCGTCGCGCGTTTCATAGACGCGCACGCGGCCCTCGGGGGTAACGCGATCCATGTCGGCAACGAGCGGGATCACGTAGGCGCTGTCGGGGTCGCTCGGGTCGACCATCAGCGGGAAGCCGAAATCAGACGGGAGCCCACCGCCACCGATGTCGCTCCAGCTCTTGCCCGCGTCGTCGGAGCGGTACACGCCTCCGTGGAACTGCATGAACATCCGCTCCGGTTGCTTGGGCGCGCGCTCGACGTGATGCACGCAGCGCCCGGCGTTCTCATCCGCCAGCGCCTCCTCGGGCAGGTAGGACGGGTTGAGCCCGTCGTTGCCTCGCTGCCAGGTACGGCCGCCATCCTCCGTCAGCCAGATGCCGGCAGCCGAGACGGCAACGGCCAGCTTGTTGGGGTCTCCAGGCCACGTGCAGATCGAGTGCAGGCACAGCCCGCCGCCGCCCGGCGACCAGTGCGGACGCGACGGCTGCCCCCACAGCCCGGCATTGATCTCCCAGCTCGCTCCGCCGTCATGGCTCTCGAACAGAACCCCAGGGTCTCCCCCCGCGTACAGGGCGCCGTCGGCCTCGCCGCGGGCGATGACCCAGATCCGCTCGAGCGCCTGATCGCCACCTTCAGGCAGGGCGACGCCGTCGGCTTGCGCCCACTCGTCGCCGGAATTGTCGTCGCCGTAGAAGATCTTCGGACCGTAGAACGGCGACGTCACGGTCGCCAGCAGGCGTCCGCTGCGGGGATCGCGCGTCGCGAAGTCGACCGGCTCGCCGGCAAACGCCCGCCGCTTGATCTCAAAGCCTCGATCCGGCTCGCCTTCGAGCAGGAACAGGCCCTTTTTTGTCCCGACCACAAGCTCGGTCACTGTCTCAGCCTCCTGTTATCGCCGGTACCACCTCGACGCGGTCCCCACGCTGCACCGCGCTTGTCTCGCCCCCACGCTCACCGTTCACGAACACGTTGATATGGCGGCGGATCAGGCCGCGCTCATCGAGGATCCATCCGCCGATGTCCGGGTGGTGGAGCTCGAGCGCGCGCAAAAGCTCGACGACCGTCGCGCCCTCGAGCTCATGTTCCGCGTGACCGGCCGCGAGCTTGCGCAACGGTCCTCGAACGCACACCACCGGCATCTCAGGGATCCTATGCGGGCTCACGGAAGGTAAGACTGCGACTCCGCGCGTTTCTCATCGACGCGGCGGCAATCACGATGCTGATCGCGCTCGTGCGGCCTCCGTGTTCGATAGCGTGGCTGAGGTGAGCAAGCCTCGAGGGCCGGTTCCGCGGGTCGTCCTGCTGGTCGTGGCGGTGGTCGGATTGATCGGGTTGGTCCCGGCCGCTGCTGCGTCCTATCCCGGGGCTGCCGGTGAGCTCGCGTTTCAGCGTAGCTCCG
>DATCFW010000186.1:0-2879 GCA_036509295.1 Solirubrobacteraceae bacterium
CCGGCGTGAACGAGGAGGCGTTCGGCGGGACGCACCGGCGCCACCAACGCGACCTCCACGGTCTCGTGGCGGCCGTCATCGGCCTCGCAGAGCGCGAGCTCCCGCGCCTCGTCGACCCGCAGCACGGTCATCTCCACGGCCACGTCGCCGCAGGTGATGCAGTGCTGTGAGCCGCAGTCGTCGGCGCTCACTCGATCACGCTGGCCTTGAGCTCCTCGAGCTCCTGCTCGTAGTCGGCGCCCATCCGCACGAGCAGGTCGCGGGTGGCCCGGGCCTCCTCCTCGTCGACCTTGGAGATGGCGAAGCCGACGTGGATGAGCACCCAGTCCCCGGGCCCCACGCCGCCGGTGTCATCGTCGAGGAGCCCGACGTTGACGTTGCGTCGCACCCCGGCCACATCGACCTTGGCCAAGCGGTTGTCCTCGTCGACGATTTCGAGGACCTGACCGGGGATTGCCAGACACACAGCGCCCCTTCTATCACCTGTGATCCGGCGGCGGGAAACCCGGGTAACCGGAGTTACGAGCACGGGCGGTAATTTGAATCACCACCGCTGGCGGTTCGGCGCATGGCGGCGCCCGAGCCCATAGACTCGCACCGCAGCTTTCGATGGTCGGAGAGACCGGCGAGAGGCGAGAGGGTGGTCGTGAGTGTGAGTGACGGCGAGAGCGTCCAACCTGGACCTCTGCGATGGCCGAATCGCCCGGGCCTCGTGCCGCGGCGACCGGAGCCCAACGCGCTGTTCGCCTACCTGCTCGACGCCGACGTCGAGCTCGCCGAGGAGTTCGACCAGCGCGGCCGGATCGCGGTTCGCCAGCTCGCCACTGCGCGGGTGCTCCAACTCGGCGTCGGCGACTGCGATCTCGCCTCGTCGTTCGAGCGCGCGCAGCGCGGCCCCGGCCTGCTCATCCTCGATGGGCTCGTGGCGTGCGAGACCTGCACCGGTGACCGGGTCGCCGCCGAGCTGGTCGGCCCCGGCGACCTGCTGCAGTCACCGAGCCTGCCCACTGACGATCTGCTCGAGCGCACCTGTCACTGGCGGGCGCTGAGACCGACGCGGTTCGCGCTGCTCGACGCCGACTTCGTCGATCGGGTCCGGCCGTTCCCGCAGGTCGTGCGCGCGCTGATGAGCCGCGTCTACCGGCGATCCGCTGAGCTCGACGTGCTGCGGGCGATCACGTCGCAGCCGCGGCTCGAGGTCCGGCTGGTCCTGTTGCTGTGGCATCTCGCCGCGCGCTGGGGGCGCGTGGAGCCGTCCTGCGTTCGCCTGTGCCTGCCGCTCACCCACCGCTTCCTGGGTCAGATGGTCGCGGCCGAGCGGCCGTCCATCTCGCACGCGCTCAAGCGCCTGGCGCAAGCTGGGTTCGTGAGCGGGAGCGCCGACGATCTGCGCCTGCACGGCACGCTCGAGGATCAGCTCGAGATCCTGCTCGAGCGCCACAGCTCGCTCGTCAAGCAGTCGGTGTCCGGCGATCTCCGTGCCGGGTGAGCGACGCACCGACGGGCGGCCGGTGGTGGTGCTGTGGTTGACGAGCGGTCTGGGGTGCGACGGCGAGTCGATCGCGATGACGGCGGCGACCAATCCGAGCCTGGAGGAGCTCCAGCGCGGCTGCTTCCCCGGCGCGCCGGCGCTCATCATCCACAACCCGGTGTTCGCCTACGAGAACGGCGATGAGTTCATGCGCCCCTGGTTCGATGCCGCCGCCGGTCGGCTGGGGACGTTCATCCTCGTGCTCGAGGGGTCGGTACCCAACGAGGAGCTCAGCGGCGACGGACATTGGGCGACGTTCGGCGTCGATCCGTTCAGCCGTGAGCCGATCCCCGCATGCACGTGGCTCGATCGCCTGGCGCCGCACGCGTCGGCGGTCCTGGCGCTCGGGACGTGCGCCGCCTTCGGCGGGATCCCGGCGATGCGCAACAACCCCACGGGGGCGATGGGATTGCGCGACTACCTCGGCCGGCGGTGGACGTCACGGCGGTCGGTCCCGATCGTCAACCTGCCGGGCTGCCCGGTCCAGCCCGACAACATCACCGAGACGCTGCTGCACCTCGCGCTGCACCTCGCCGGCGCGACGCCGATGATCGACCTCGACGACCAGGGCCGGCCGACGTGGTTGTTCGGGCGCACCGTCCAGCAAGGCTGCGGCCGCGCCGGGTTCGCGGAGCAGGGCGAGTTCGCCCGCACGCCGGCCGACTCGCGCGGGTGTCTGGTCAAGCTCGGGTGCAAGGGCCCGGTGGTGAAGTGCAACGTGCCGATCCGCGGCTGGATCGGCGGGGTCGGCGGATGCCCGAACGTCGGCGGGATTTGCATGGCCTGCACGATGCCGGGCTTCCCTGACAAGTTCATGCCGTTCATGGAGCCCAGCCCGTTCGGGCTGCTCGCCGCCCGGGGCGCCCGGTTCACCTACGGGCCGGTGCTGCGCCATCTGCGCCGCCAGGCGATCGCCCGCCACTATGACCGCGAGCCGGCGTGGCGCGGTCCGTCGGACACGCTGACCACCGGCTACCAGCCGAGGTGGTGACCGAATGCCGGTGAAGGTGGTGTTCGCCTGCGAGATCTGCGGGGTGCGCCCCGATCCCGACACCCAGCGATCACTCGAGCGCCAGCTGCTCGATCTGCGCCACGGCGAGTACGTCGACGCCGAGCCGGCCCGGTGGCTCACCTGGCACGGACGCGGTATCTACGGCCCGCAGCGCTACGCCTGCGGAGCCCATCGCGGGGAGCTCAAGGCCGTGGTGCGCGAGCAGTACGGAACGCTCGGCTGGCACCCGTGGGCGGTCGGGCCGCACCCGTGGGCCGGCCGGCGCGGGACCGACCGCGCGCGACGACTGTCGCGCTCGCTGCGGTCCACGTTCGGCGCCGGCGGCCGGGCGAGCTA
>DATCFW010000187.1:0-2659 GCA_036509295.1 Solirubrobacteraceae bacterium
GGAGGTGGACGTCTTGGCCAAATACGTCGAGCGGCTGATGGCGGTGGCGCGATGAGCTCTACCCAATCGACATTCGCGACGATCGAGGATGCGATCGAGGACATTCGCCAGGGCAAGATGGTCGTCGTCTGCGACGATCCGGATCGTGAGAACGAGGGCGATCTCACGATGGCGGCCCAGTTCGTCACCCCCGAGGCGATCAACTTCATGCGCAAGGAGGGGGGAGGGCTCATCTGCCTCGCCCTCACCCCCGAGCGGTGCGATGACCTCGGCCTGGACCTGATGGCGGCCAAGAACGAGTCGGCGTTCGCGACGGCGTTCACCGTCTCGATCGAGGCCCGCTCGGGCGTCAGCACCGGCATCTCGGCGGCCGATCGGGCGCGCACGATCCAGGTGGCGATCGATCCCAGTTCGAGCCCTCGCGAGCTGGTCCAGCCCGGGCACGTGTTCCCGCTCAAGGCCAAGGCCGGCGGGGTGCTCGAGCGCGTCGGCCAGACCGAGGCCGGCGTTGACTTGTCGCGGCTGGCCAGCCTGAACCCGTCCAGCGTCATCTGCGAGATCATGAACGACGACGGCACCATGGCCCGGGTGCCCGATCTGGCGCGCTACTGCGAACGCCACGGCCTGAAGATGATCACGGTCGCCGACCTCGTCGCCTATCGCCGGCGTCACGAGAAGCTCGTCGAGCGCGTCGTGGCCACCAAGCTGCCGACGGCGTTTGGCGATTTTGTCGCCGTCGGGTACCGCTCCCTGGTTGACAACAAGCATCACGTGGCGCTCGTCAAGGGCGACATCGACGGCGGCGAGGACGTGCTCGTCCGCGTCCACTCCGAATGTCTCACCGGCGACGTGTTCCACTCGCTTCGCTGCGACTGCGGTGAGCAGCTCGATTCGGCGCTGAGGATGATCGAGTCCGAGGGCCGCGGCGTGCTGCTGTACCTGTCCCAGGAGGGACGGGGGATCGGCCTGCTCAACAAGCTCAGGGCCTACAAGCTCCAGGAGGAGGGCCTGGACACCGTCGATGCCAACCTGCGGCTCGGGCTCCCCGCCGACCTGCGTGACTACGGCATCGGCGCTCAGATCCTCGTCGATCTCGGCCTGTCGAGCATCCGCATCCTCACCAACAACCCCAAGAAGATCTCCGGCCTGGCCGGCTACGGACTGTCGGTGACCGACCAGATCCCGATCCAGCATGCGCCCAACCCGCACAACGCGGCCTACCTGCGGGCCAAGGCCGAGAAGCTCGGTCACACCCTGCACCATCAGGGCCTCGCGCTCGACGAGGAGATGCTCGAGGACGAGCACGAGCGCGACCGGCAGCGCCGCGATGGGCGCTGACCGGCGGGTCGCGCTGTGCATCGCGCGGTTCTACGCCGAGCTGGCTGACAAGCTCGAGCAGGGCGCCCGGGCGGCGCTCGATGAGGCCGGCGTGACCACGGTGCGGGCGTTCGCGGTCCCGGGGGCGTTCGAGCTGCCGCTGATCGCCAAGTACGCCGCCGAGTCCGGACGGTTCGACGCCGTCATCTGCCTCGGCGCGGTCATCCGCGGGGAGACCGACCACTACGACTACGTCTGTGCTGCGGCGAGTGACGGCATCGCCCGCGTCGGACTGGAGACCGGGGTGCCGTGCGGCTTCGGCGTGCTCACGGTCGACACGATGGAGCAGGCGCTCGATCGGGTGCGCGGCGGCGCCAAGCGCGACACCGGCGCGCATGCCGTGGCGGCGGTGCTCGCGTCCCTCGAGGTCAAGGACGAGCTCTCCGGTCGCCGCGGGCGGGCCGGTTTCGCGATCTGAACGGGGGCGGGGCTGCGCTCAGGTGAGGGGCGGCCGGGCGGGCCGGGCGGGGCGGCGCTCAGGTGAGGATGTTGGTGTGCTCGACGCCGCCGTGCTTGCCGTGACCGGGCGGCGTCAGCCCGGCGCCCCCGGTCCCAGCGCCGTGCTTGTCGTGACCGGTCCGGCCATTGGCGCCTGACGGGCCCGGCTGGCCGGGGATCGGTACCGGCGGCTGGCCCGTCGCGCGCAGCGCCTGGTCGAGCGTCGCCATCACGACCGTCGTCTGGTTGGGGATCTTGGCTCGCTGCTCGAGGACCGTGATCGCGGCGGTGGCGTCGCCCGACAGCAGCAGCGATTTTCCGAGGTCATAGAGGCCGTAGGCGTAGGTGAGGCTGCCCGGAGGCGCCGTCGAGACCGCTTTGCGCAGGGTGGCGATCGCCTCCGGGTAGTTGCCGGCGAGCAGCTGCTGATGGCCGGTGAGCTGGAGCTGCTCGGCGCTCGGGGGTGCCGCGGGGGCCGCCGGCGCCGTCGCGGTGGTCGGCGCGGAGCTCGTCGTGCGCTGTGGTGTCGCCGCGACCTTGGTGGGCGCCGCCGCCCGATGGGAGGTGGCCGCGGGCGTCGTCGCGTGGGTGCGCGCCACGGTCCGGCTGGCGTGCGTGGGGCCGCCGCCGAGTCCGGACAGCGCGAGGGCGCCGACGCCGGCGATCACCACCAGGAGCGCGGCCAGCGCGAGCATCCGGCCACCCCGGCGACTGCCGCGGGACCCCCGTTGGAGGGAGTCGGCGGGGGTCCAGATCGCGGCCGGGGGGGCCGGTTGGCGCTGGCGGCCGGCGCTGCCGGAACGCGGGCGGCGGCCCGCGGGGCGGTGGGCCGCGTTGCCCTGAC
>DATCFW010000188.1:0-2934 GCA_036509295.1 Solirubrobacteraceae bacterium
CCGAGGCCGGCGGCGCGGATCGTGGCGACCGGGTCGGGATCGGCCATGTCGAAGGGATGGTCGGATCCGAGCAGCACCCGGTCGGCGCCCACCGCCTCGACCAGCGTCCGCAGCAGCCGCGGATCGTGGGTGACGGTGTCGAACAGGAACCGGCGCACCATCGCGTCGGCCGGCTGCGCCGGCGGCGGGCCGGCGGCGGCGACGTGCTCCTGCCCGTGACGGAGGCGGCCGCTGAGCGCGACGAGCGCACCGCCGCCGTGCGCGAGCAGGACGCGCAGCCGGGGGTGACGCTCCATCGTGCCGCTGAGGATCAGGTGGGCGGCGGCGATCGTCGTCTCCATCGGGTTGCCGACGAGGTTCCACAGGTAGTGCTCGTCGAACACCGGCGCCGCGAACCCGCGGGTGGTCGGATGGACGAACACGAGGGCGTCGCACTCCTGCGCGGCGTCCCAGAAGGGCTCGAACCTTGGGTCGCCGAGGTATCGCCCGTTGACGCTGGCGGTGACCTCCACCCCGGCGAAGCGCCCGTCGGACATGATCGCCGCGAGCTCGGCGGCGGCGAGCGCGGGATCCTGCAGCGGCACGGCGCCGAGGACGGCGATGCGGTCGGGCCGGTGCTCATGCAGCGCCGCGAGGCCGCCGTTCTGGAGCCGGCAGCGTTCCAGGCCCTCCTGCGGCTCGACGTCATAGAACAGGAGCGGCGCCCACGGGCTGAGCACGGCCCCGTCGATCCCGCCGGTGCGCAGGGAATCGAGGATCTCATCGGCGTCGACGAACGGCCGGACCGCCGAGCGGATCGGGCGTCCGGCCAGCTCCACCACCTGACCATCGTCGTCGCGGCTCACCTTCGGGCGCCACGCCTCGCCGGGAGCCGCCGCGCGCAGCAGCTCGGGCACGATGACGTGGACATGCGCGTCGATGACGGTCATGGCGCCGTGCCGCCCATCGGGCAATCCGTTGGACTCACCGGCGCAACCACTACTCGGCGGGTGGCGGCGACGTCGAGGCCCGCACCACCAGCGTCGGGTTGAGCAGGATCTCCCGCGGCGGCTCGGCGGCGTCGCTCAGCTGCGCCAGCAGCAACTCGGCCGCGGCGGTCCCGATCTCCCGCTGCGGGACCCGGACCGAGGTGAGTGGCGGGCGCAACCGGTCGATGAACGGCATGTCGTTGAAGCCGACGATCGACACGTCGTCGGGGCAGAGCAGCCCCTCGGCAGCCAGCGTGTCGTAGCAGCCCATCGCCAACCGATCGTTGGCGGCGACGATCGCCGTGACCCGCGGGCGAGCGGTGAGGACGGCGGCGCAGGCCCGCGCCCCCTCGGCCTCGGTGAACGCCGCGCTGAAGCTGACCCGCGCGGCGGGGGCCTCGAGTCCGGCCTGCGCCATGGCGTCCAGGAAGCCGACGTAGCGACGGTGACCGGTGGAGACGTTCTGCGGGCCGGCGACGTGGCCGATCCGCTCATGCCCGAGCCCGGCGACGTGCGCCACCGCCAACCCGATCCCCTTGCGGTCGTCGATCGTCACCGCCGCCACCGACCCGTCCTCGAAACTGCGATTGACCAGGACCAGCGGCATCCCGCCCGCCGCCGCCTCGGCGAGCGGCTCGACGTCGAGCCGGGCGGTGGCGGCGATCAGGCCGTCGACCTGCCGGGCGAGCATCGCCTCGATGTGACTACGCTCGCGCGCCGGGTCGTTGTCCGTGTTGACCAGCAGCGGTGTGTAGCCGGCCCGGCCGAGACGGTCCTCGATCCCCCGGACGATCGGCGGGAACAGCGGGTTGTTGAGATCGGGGATGAGCACCCCGACCGTGAACGAGCGATTCGTCTTCAGGCCGCGAGCGATCCGGTTGGGGCGATAGCCGAGCTCGTCGGCCGCCCGCAGGACCCGGGCGGCAGTCTCCTCGTTGACGAGCGCACGGGTCTGCTCGTTGAGCGCTCGGGACACCGTACCGGGGTGGACCTCGGCCAGACGCGCCACATCCCGGATGGTCACCGGTGTCCGCATCGCGCCAGACTATGCGGTCGGGTCGAGCATCAGTTTCCGGCGCTCGCGATCGGCGCGACCGCAGCGGGCCGGGGCGGCGCACCGGCGAGGCCCATCACCTCACCGGGATCTCGGCCGAAATCCGTGAGCATCACCATCGCAGCGTTGCGACCCGGCCCACCGGTCACCGACCCGCCGGGATGCGTCGTGCCCCCGGTTTGGTACAGACCGGGGAGCGGCATCCGGTGCGCGGCCCACCCGGGCGCCGGACGCTGGGGGCCGCTGCCCGCCAGCGAACGATCGCCGCCGTGAAAGGTGCCGTGCCACATGTGGGGGTTGGAGGCCTCCAGATCGACCGGCGAGACGATCAACTCGCCCAGGATCGTCTCGTCGGTGAGGTTGGGGGCGGCCCGGCGCAGGTGCGCGAGCTGCACTGCGGCGATCTCGTCGCGCAGCCTCGCCCATGCGCCGGCGGCGGCCTCGGGGGTCGCCGGGCCCCCACCGTCGGCCGGCAGATACGGCTGCATGCCGAGGATCTTGACCGTGTGCCGCCCCGCCGGGGCGCGTGACGGATCGGCGACCGTCGGCGCCGGAAACAGCAGCCACGCGCCGTCGCGGACGAGTCGCCCCTCGCGGACATCGCGGCCCATGCGCAGGATGTCCGCCGGCCACCCGGCGACGCCGGCCGAGACCACCTCGATCTCCTCGCCCTCGCGAGTCGGGTAGCGCGGGGCCGCGGTGGTGGCGTAGTGGGCGGCGAAGGCCGAGACGCCTTCGTCGTACGTGTCGATCGCGTAGCGGAAGTCATCGCCCCACTGCTCGCGATCACCCATCGTGACGAGGTCCTTCACGTGGATCGTCGACAGCACCGCCTGGCCGGCGAGGTGACGCTCGCCGTCCTGCGTGACCACCCCCACGCACCGTCCGTCGGACACGATCAGATCGACGACC
>DATCFW010000189.1:0-4177 GCA_036509295.1 Solirubrobacteraceae bacterium
CTGACAGAATCGATCCATGGAGGACCACGCCCGAGGCTCAGTGCTCGTCGTAGATGACGAGCCGACGATCGCCGAGGTCGTCTCGCGCTACCTCGAGCGGGCCGGCTATCGCACCCGGGTGGCGTCTGACGGCGCCCAGGCGCTCGAGCTGGTCGCCCGCCAGCGCCCGGACCTGGTCGTGCTCGATCTGATGCTGCCCGGCATCGATGGGCTGGAGGTGATGCGCCGGCTGCGGCAACCCGACCGGGAGCGGATCGGCTTCATCCTGCTCACCGCGAAGGGCGAGGAGTCCGACCGCGTCATCGGCCTGCGACTCGGCGCCGACGACTACGTCGTGAAGCCGTTCTCGCCGGCGGAGCTCGTCGCCCGCGTCGACGCCGTCCTGCGCCGCGTCGACACCGCGCCGGCCCAGGAGGCGCCGCTCGAACTCAGCGACATGACGATCGATCCGGCCGCCCGCCAGGTGCAGGTGCGCGGCGAGGAGGTGGCCCTGACCCAGCGGGAGTTCGACGTGCTGCTGTTCCTGGCGCGCCACCCCGGTCAGGCGTTTTCCCGCAACCAGCTGATGGACGCCATCTGGCAGTACTCGTTCTACACCGACACGTCCACGGTCACGGTCCACATCCGCCGGCTGCGGGCCAAGATCGAGGCCGATCCCGGTCAGCCGAGGCACATCCAGACCGTCTGGGGTGTGGGCTACCGCTTCGTCCCATGAGCGAGCCGCGCGACAGGATCTCGACCATCCCGGGCCGGGTGCGCTCGATGGCGGGGCCCCTCTCCCGTCAGCTGGCGCTGGTGGTGGCGATCGGGGTCACCCCAGTGCTGATAGCGCTCGTCATCGTCTCGCTGCTGATGGTGGTGTCCGGCCATGCGGCGCTGCTCGTGGCCGGCATCGTGATCGCGGCCGGCATCGTCGCGTTTCTGGGGGCCCGCCTGATCGCCGGCGGCATCATTCGCGACGTCGCGGCGATCCGCGACGGCCTGATGGCGGTGGGACGGGGCGAGCCCGGCGTGCGGATCGTCACCGACTCCCGGGATGAGCTCGCCGAGCTGGCCGTCGCCGCCAACGCCATGATCGACGACCTGGCCGCCCAGGCGGCAGCCCGCGACCAGTCCGAATCGGCCCGGCGCAACCTCGTCGCCGCCGTGTCGCACGACCTCCGCACCCCCATCACCTCGCTGCGGCTGCTGGCCGACGCCGTCAGCGACGACATCGTCGACGGCGAACTGCGCCAGGCCTACCTGTCGCGCATGCGAACCCATATCGACGCACTCAGCGCTCTGATCGACGACCTGTTCGAGCTCTCTCGCCTGGAGGCCGGGGACATCAACTGGTCGCTGGAGCGGGTCGCGCTCGGTGAGCTGGTGGGGGAGACGGTCGAGGCGATGCGGCTCGAGGCGGAGACCAAGGGGGTCGCGGTGACCGCCAACATCCCGGCGACTCTGTCGCCGGCGCGGGCCAATCCGGAGAAGATCCAGCGCGTGCTGTTCAACCTCATCCAGAACGCGATTCGCCACACCCCGGCTGACGGCAGCGTCGTGGTCCGCGCCGAGCCGGTGGACGCCGGCATCGAGGTGGAGATCGCCGACAGCGGGGACGGGATCGCCCCCGAGGAGCGCGAGCACGTGTTCAACGCGTTCTATCGCGGCGGCAGCCAGGCCGCGCGCGCCGGCAACGGCGCCGGCCTCGGGCTGGCGGTGGCGCGAGCGATCGTCGAGGCCCATGGCGGGCGGATCTGGCTCGCCGAGAGCTCCGCCGGCACCCGGGTGCGCTTCCGGCTCCCGGCCGCCGGCTAGTTCTCCAACGCGTCCTGAGCGCAGCGTCGATGGCGGTGCTGCGAGCGCCCGGGCGCACTCGCAGCGGTCACCACGCCCCCGGCGGGTTGGCAGCCCGGCCGGTGTCGCGAGCGCAGGCGCGCCCGCGACACCCGGAACGGGTGCTCAGGGGACCATGATGCTGAAGCCCTGGCCGTTGCTGGGGGCCGAGCCCGAGGCCACGCCGATCTCGTACTGGCCGGAGCACTGCTGCGGCGAGAACTGAGCGTAGACTGCGCCGCCCCCGACCCCGGAGATGATCGGGTTGTGCCCGCTCGCTCCGGCCGGGATGTTGATGCAGAATTCTCCGGGTGCCGGCTCCGTCACGCTGGTGAAGCCGACGGCGCCCGGGCCGATCGCGGGATTGCCGGTTCCATTGACGACGACCGTTGCGTAGGCAATGGCGCTGCCCGCCGCTCCCGTGGCTCCCGTGGCTCCGGTCGCCCCGGTGGCGCCCTGCGCGCCGGCGGGGATCTGGTGCTTCTTGAAGTCCTTGCTCAATAGAGAGCCCGACTTGATGTTCGTGGCGGTGATCGTTCCCTTAGCAATCTGCTTGCCGGTGATCAAGTGGGAGGCGGCGAACGCCGTGCCCCCGCTGACCGCGAGCATGAGCGCGATCGTTGATGTGACGTTGGCGTACGACAGCCGTCGCCGGCCGGAACCCGGTTGCCCCAACACAGTGTCTCCTTCGTGAGTGTCTCTCGGTCCTCGCCGCGAGCGCCCCTGTCGCCCGTCGGCCGACCGGCACTCTACAGTCGAATTGGCGCGTCAGACCGACGGTCTACGTATTCTCTACGTAGATGGACTCAGCGGCCAGACGTGCCGGCGCGCGCCGCGCGCCGCTGTGCTGCCTGCTCGCGCATCCGCTCGTGCTCGACCAGCCGGGAGAGCTGGGTGACGGTTGCGCGCAGGTGGGAGCCGATCCCGGGTTGGGCGATCCGCTCGGCCAACCACCCGGCCACGCCGGACCCGGCAACGCCCGCCGCGAGCCGGATCTCGACCCGGGTGCGTCCCTCGGACATGGGCCGCAGCCGCCACCGGCCGCGCTGGTCCACGCCGGTGATCGAGGTCCAGGCAAGCTCACGCGGCGGATCCCATTCGACGATCTCGATCAGTCCGCCGACCTCGGCGGATCCGACCCGCAGCAGCATCCGGTAGCGAGCGCCGATCCCGGTCGGCGCCTCGCTCTCCACCTCCCAGCGGGTGACGCCGGACATGAAGCGCAGCGCCTGCTCGGGGTCGGACACGAACGCCCACACCGTGTCGATCGGCGCGCCGATGACCGTCTGGGCGCTCGCTCTCATCCGAGCACCGGAAGCCGCCGTTCGGCGGCCAGGGCATCGAGGGTGTCCTGCATCAGGCGGATGAGGTGGTCATAGATCTCGTCCACGTCGGGGTCGGGGCCGAACTCGGCCTCGAGATCGATCGGGGGCAGCGTCTCGATCGTGATCTTGGCCGGCAGCGGAATGTGACCGAGCATGTCGCCGATGTTTACGCCCCACGGGAGGGCAAGCGAGATCGGCAGAACCTTGAGCCGGAACATCCGGTCAAGCGCCAGCAGCCGCGCCAGTCCCTCACCGCGGGACAGGAACAGGGCGGTCTCCTGACCGCCGATCGACACCACCGGCACGATCGGGACGTTCTCCTGCAGCGCCAGGCGGATGAAGCCCTTACGCCCATTGAAGTCGACGCGGTTGCGCTGCCAGAAGGGACGGTGCACCTCGTAGTCGCCGCCGGGGTACACGAGCAGCGCCGCCCCGGACGCCAGCGCCGTGTGGGCGTTACCCGGCGAGGCGGCGACGGTTCCAAAGCGCCGCAGCGATCCCAGTCCCGGTATCGACAGCACGAGGTTGTGGGTCAGCTGGAAGAACGCCCGCTCGACGCCGAAGTAGGTGTTGAACGCGAGCGTGAACACCACGGTGTCCGGGGTCATGTTTCCGCCGGAGTGGTTTCCCACCAACAGGACGGGCCCGGCATCGGGGATGTTCCCCAGGCCGCGCACCTCGCCTCGGTACCACAGGCTCGCCGCCAGCCACATAAGCGGCAGCCGCTCCCGGATGAAGTCCGGATCGCGCTCGTCGAGGTCAGCCCGCGGGATTCGCCGCTGGGCCTGGCTGGCGACCTCGCGCAGCACCCGGCCGATCAGCGAGGGGCTCACCGTGCGGCCGGCGGCCGGCTCGTCGCCGGCGACGTGCCCGTTGGTCTGCGCCCGGCCGGCGATGCCGGTGTCTGCCATCAGCCGATCTTAGTGGGGCCACTGGTGGCCCGCGACGCTCACGCCGCCCGTCCGGGGCTCACGCCGCCCGTCCGACGCTCACGCCGCCCGTCCGGGGCTCACGCCGCCCGCACGCCCTTCGCGTCG
>DATCFW010000190.1:0-8528 GCA_036509295.1 Solirubrobacteraceae bacterium
TGAACGGCTCGATCAGATCCGGCTGGCGCCCGGTGGCGACGAGCTCGGCGAGCGTCTTGCCGACGATCGGGGCGGCCTTGAAGCCGTAGGTCCCCCACCCGGCGCTCACGTGGAAGTTCTCCACCTCGGTCTGGCCGAGGATCGGGCTGTAGTCCGGGCTGAGGTCACACAGTCCGGCCCAGCTGCGCAGCAGCCGCGCCCGCTCGAGCTGGGGAAATAGCTCCATCGCGTGGCGGCAGACGTCCTGCAGGAAGTTGAGCGTGCCGTTCATCCGGTACGTCGTCCACGGCTCGATCTCCGCGCCCATCAAAAATTCTCCCCGATCGGTCTGGCTGATGTAGACGTGCATCTGGGACGAGACGATGACGACGTCCAGCAGCGGCTTCATCGGCTCGGTGACGCACGCCTGGAGGATGTGGGTGGTGATCGGCAGCGGCACGCCGGCCATGTCGGAGATGAGCGTGCTCCAGCCGGCCGTGCAGTTGAGCACCTGTCCGGCGCTGATCGTGCCCCGGTTGGTCTTCACCTTCGTGATCCGGTTCCCGGAGCGCTCCATCCCGAGCACCTCGGTGTTCTGGTGGATCTCGGCGCCACCGCGATCGGCGCTGCGGGCCAGCCCCCACACGACGGCGTCGTGGCGGATGATGCCGCCGGGCGGGTGATAGAGCGCGCCCATGATTGGAAAAACCGAGTTGGGGTTATCGACCTGCATCGCCGGCGCCAACCGCTTGATCTCATCCGGGTAGATGAGGCGCGAGTCGATCCCCTGGATGCGGTTCACCTCGGCGCGGTTGGCCATCACGAACATCGCCCGGTCGGCGTGGGCCAATGTCAAATGGCCGCACTGGGAGAACAGCAGGTTGAAGTTGAGGTCCTGCGACAGCCCCTCGTAGAGCTTGACGCTGGCGTCGTAGAACCTGGCGCCCTCGGGCGTCTTGTAGTTGGAGCGCAGGATCGTCGTGTTGCGCCCGGAGGCGCCGGAACCGATGTATCGCTTCTCCAGGATCGCGATGTCCTTGATCCCGTGGTCACGGAGGTAGTGCGCGGTGGCCAGGCCGTGCGAGCCGCCGCCGACAATGACGACGTCATACGAGCTCTTCAGGTCAGGCTGGCGGCGCCACATCCGCCGCTTGCGGAAGATGTCAAGCACGGACGGGCTCCGTCACCAGCGCATCGACGCCCACCGGGGCGCCGCCGAGATGCGTGGCGGCGTCGGCGACGACTGACCACATGTACTCGCCGGTCGCCCATCCGAACAGGAACAGGTAGCGCTGCTCGTCCTCGCGGATGAGGATCCCCGGCTGGCGGCCGATCGAGCCGGGGCGCAGCGCACCCACCGGCGTCCGCCCCGGTCGCAGGTCAAGCGCGCAGAAGCGGGCGAACGCCTCGAGGGCCAGTGGCCCGACGAGGGTGAGCGCGGCGAACGTCGAGGTCACGTCGAGCGCGCCCGCCACCGGCTCGGTCCCGCCAATCACCAGCGCCCGCGTCCCCGTCAACCGGCACCACCAGGCGTCGTCCCGGCGGACCGCGGTCCCGAACGGCAACGATTCGCCGGCCGCCGCGTCGATCGCCTCGCCGGGACCCTGCAGCTCGAGTGTGCGCAGGTGCGACGTGTCGGCCCAGCCGACCGGGCCCGCCGCCACCCCGGGGTAGTCGACGGCCACGTTCCAGCCGTCGCGGACCTCGAACCGGGCCCCGGCCGCGCGGGCCTCCGACTCCATCGGGGAGCGGGCCACCGCGCCGTCGGCCGCCGCGATCAGAAAATCGAGGTTCACGAGCGCAGCACCTCTCCGTCAGGGTCGTAGAACGGCTTGGTCTGGATCTCCGCGGTGAGCGTCTTGCCCGCGTCGGAGATCGTGATCCGGGCGCCGTCGTGGGCGAGCGCCTCGGGCACCCAGGCCATGCCGATGGTGCGGTCCAGGACCGGCGAGTGGCGCGAGCTGGTCACCTGGCCGGCGGGCGTGCCGGTCTCATCGATGACGACGGCGCCCTCGGTCGGCACCTCGCCGTTGGGCATGGTGAAGCCGACCAGCGCGGCCGCCTGCGGCTGCTGGGCGTAATGCTCGAGCGCCCACTTCCCGATGAAGTCCTGCTCCTTGTCGAGCTTGACGATCCACGACATCGCCGCGCCGAACGGCGTCGACTCCGAATCGGTGTCCTGGCCGACGAGGATGTGCATCTTCTGCAGGCGCAGGATCCGTTGGGGCTCCAGGCCGAACGGCCGCAGCCCATGGGGCTGGCCGGCCACCATCAGCGCATCCCAGATGTGCTCGCCGTAGGCCGACGGGAAGTGGATCTCATAACCCACCTCGCCGACGAAGCCGATCCGCAGGATGAGGCACTCCACCCCGGCGACCCGCGCCTGCCGCGCGTCCAGGTAGCCGAACGCGTCGTTGGCGCAGTCCAGGTCCGGCGCCGCCGCGGCCATGATCTCGCGCGCCCTCGGTCCGGCCAGGTTGACCGCGGCCAGCCCTTGGGTGACATCGGTGAGCTGCACCCGATCGCCCCAGTCGGCCAGCCACCAGCCGAACCACTCCTCCACCGCACCGGCGCCGCTCGAGGTGGTGGTCACATAGAAGGTCTCGTCGTCGATCCGGCAGATCGTGCCGTCGTCCATGATTCGGCCGGCGTCGGAGCTGATCACGCCGTAGCGGATCCGCCCGGGCTTGAGGTTGGAGAAGCGGTTGGGGTACAGCCGATCGAGGAACTCCCCGGCATCGGGGCCGCGCACGATCAGCTTGCCGAGCGTCGAGACGTCGATCAGGCCGGCGGCGCGGTTGACAGCCAGCGCCTCGCCCTGGGGATCGCCGTAGTCATAGGCGCGGCGCCAGTCGCCGGCCCACTTGATCGTCGCGCCGAGGTCGCGATGACGCGGATGGATCGCCGACCGCTTCGCCGGCTCGACCGGCCGGCCGCCGAAAATTCCCATCGGCACCGACACCCACGGCGGCCGCGCCGTGGTGACGCCAACGTCGCCCAGGCTCTGGCCGGTCTCCTGAGCCATCAGCCGCACCGATGGCAGCTGGCACATCCGGCCCTGGCACGGTCCCATCGTCACCGTCGTGTAGCGCTTGGACAGCTCGATCGAGTCATAGCCCTCCTCGATCGAGAGGTGGATGTCCTTGCTGGTCACGTCCTCGCAGAAGCAGACGAAGCACTTGCCGCGCCCGGCGCCGCTGTCGGACCCGCCCACCGTGGGGACCGCCACCTCGGCGCGCTCGGTCATCCCGGCGATCTGCTGCAGCGCCGCCTCACGGACGGTCGACTCATCGGTACCCAGACCGAGCCCGTGCGCGGCCTGGAGCCCGGCGAGCTCACCCGAGACGGTGACCGCCTCGTCGGAATCGGCGCCGGCCACCTCGCCGGCGGCGTACACGCCCTCGGGGAGGCGCGACAAGGCGAAGTAACCGCGCGCGGGGTCATACGCGCTCTGCGCCCCGGCCTGCAGCAGCAGCGAGCTGGCCGGAATGGCGCCACCGGAGACGACCACCAGGTCGCACTCGAATGAGTGCTCGTCGGGATGGGTGGGATCGATTCCCGCGATGATGGCCTCGGACACCGTCTTCGATCCCTTCGCCTCGATCACCGTGTGGCCGGCGAACACGGGGACCCCTTCGGCGCGCAACTGGCGGGCGAGCTCCCCGGCGTCGGGGCGCAGATCGGCGATCGCCACGATCTGGACGCCGGCGGCCCGCAGCGCGACGGCGGCGTGCAGGCCGCGATCTGACGTCGTGACGACGACGGCGCGGCGCCCGGGACTGACCGCGTACAGCGACGTGAGCCGCCGCGCGCCGCCTGACAACATCACCCCCGGGAGATCGTTGCCGGCGAACACGAGCGGCTGCTCGATGGCGCCGGTGGCGAACACGTGTCGCGCCGCGCGGACCTGATGCAGCGTGTCGTTCTGCCACACCGGGACGAGGCCGTCGAAGTAGCCGAGCGCGGAGCCGTGATCGATGATCTCCACCCCGGCTCCGCGCGCCCGCTCCACCAGCGCGGCAATCTCGGTCAATTCGCCACCGACGAGCTGCTGTCCTCCTGGCTCGGGCCCTTCGTCGGCGAGGACGACGTCGGCGCCGAGGCGGGCGGCGGCGATCGCGGCATGCAGGCCGGCCAGGCCGCCGCCGGTGACGAGCACGTCGGCGTGACGGCGGCGATACTCGGTCCGCCACTCGCGCTCGGGCTGGGAGTGGCGCAGCTTGCCCAGCCCGGCGGCGTTGCGCAGGATCTTCTCGTACAGCGGCCACAGCCGGCGCGGCCGCATGAACGTCTTGTAGTAGAAGCCCGGCGGGGTGAACGGGCCGCCGACGAGATCGGTGGCACGCATCGCATCGAGCTCCAGCGACGGCAGCGCGTTGACGTGGGTGACGGCGATCCCGTCGCGCGCCGGCTCGGTGCACGCCCTCGCGCCGGGGGCGCCGTCGACGGCGCAGATGCAGTTCGGGCACTGACCGGCGACGCACATCAGGCCGCGACGGCGGTGGTACTTGAACGACCGGCCGAACGTCCGCCGGCCGGCGGCGTACAGCGCCGAGCCGATCGTGTCGCCCTGGAACGCCTCCACCGTCTTGCCGTCAAACGTGAAGCTGAGCTTCTGGCTGCGGACGATCCGCTCGCCCGGCTGCTGGCCCAGACGACTCATGGCAGCGCGGTGAACTTCACGTCATTGGTGATCGTGTCGCGCTCGGCGATGAACCAGGCGCGGCAGCCGGAGCGGTGAAACCACCACTCGCGCTGCACTCCGGCGACGTTGCGGCGGAAGTAGTTGTACGTGTTGAGCTCCCGGAAGCTGGGCCGCTCCTGGGGGCGCGCCGAGACCTCGCCTCCGAAGCCGAAGTCGGTCACCTCGCGCACCCCGCAGTTGGGGCACTCCAGGAGGAAGGACATGGGCATGCACGCTACGCCCGCGAGCTTGATCCTGTCCAATATCGAATGAGGATTGATTGATTTGGTTTCAGTATCAGATAGTGTCGCGTGACCGCTATCGCTCCACCGTGGAACTTCGCCAACTGCGCTATTTCGTGGCCGTCGCCGAGGAGCTGCACTTCCGGCGCGCGGCCGCGCGGCTGCACATGTCCCAGCCGCCGCTCAGTCAGCAGATCGCGGCGCTGGAGTCAGAGCTCGGCGTCCGCCTGCTCGAGCGGACCCGGCGACGCGTCGAGCTGACGCCGGCCGGCGAGGCGTTCCTGCGCGACGCCCGGGCGACACTGGCCGAGCTCGACGTCGCCGTCTCCACGGCGCGGGCGATCGCTGCCGGCTCGGCCGGGGTGCTGCGCGTCGGGTTCGTCGGATCGGCGCTGCTGTCGATCGTGCCCGCCGCCGTCCAGCGGTTCCGACGCGCCCGGCCGGGCGTCGAGATCGAGCTGCGCGAGCGCTCGACCGTGGAGGCGCTGCGCGCGCTCGGAACCGGGGTGGTCGACGTCGCGCTGGTGCGGCCGCCGATCGAGCCCGACGAGTCGCTGCGCACCGAGGTGGTCATGCGCGAGCGGACGATCGCCGCCATCCCCGAGGACTCGCCGCTGGCGCGGCTGCGCCGCATCCCGCTCAAGCGCCTCGCCGCGGAGCCGCTCGTGCTGTTCCCCCGCCGCCAGGCCCCCGGGTTCCACGATCTGCTCATCGGCCGCCTGGCGGCGACCGGGACCACGCCGCACGTCATCCAGGACGCGCCGGAGATGCTCACGATCATCGGCCTGGTGGCAGCCGGGATCGGGGTGTCGCTCGTGCCCGCCTCGTTCGGGCACCTGACGCTCGACGGCGTCACCTACCGGCCGCTGAGCGGAGCCCCGGACACCGAACTGCTGGCAGTGACGCGCGCCGGGGACGAGTCGCCGCTGGCCCGGGCGTTCGTGGCCGAAGCGTCGAGGTCCGCGGACCCTCAGCCTGGATCCACTGATACTGGGCGGAGACTCGGCGTCGGGGGCCGAGCGAGGCGCCATCGGCGGAGCACCATAAGGGTGATCCCTATGAGCGACGCCGATGGCGGATAGCGACGGCCATCCGGCGGCGAGACGACCCCAGGATCGGTGGATCCGGGCTAAGCGCGGCGGAGCCTGAGCTGGGGTCAGCCGGACGCGCTGTGCAACTGGGGTCAGCCGGACGCCCTGTGCAACTCGGGTCAGCCGGACGCGCTGTGCAACTCGGGTCCGCTGCGTCCGCGGGCCTCGATCTGGTCGAGCTTGGCGAGCAGGTTTTGCGCCATCCGGATCGAGGCGGCGTCGATCAGCCGGCCGTCGAGGGACACGGCGCCCTTGCCGTGGGCCGCCGCCTCCTCCATCGCCGCGATGATCCGCCGCGTCTTGTCGGCGATGTCGTCGCTGGGGGTGAAGACGTCGTTGGCGAGCTGCACCTGGCTGGGGTGGATCGCCCACTTGCCCTCGTAGCCGAGCACCGCGGCCCGCCGGGCGGAGGCCATGTACCCCTCGGGGTCGGTGAAGTCGCCGAATGGACCGTCGATCGGCCGCAGCCCGTAGGCGCGGCACACCACCGCGATCCGCGACAGCGGGTAGTGCCACTGATCCCCGAGATGCAGCTCGCGGTCCGGGGCGGAGAAGTCAAGCTCGGGATCGGGGTCAGCCAGCATTGCGTAGTCGGGGTTGGTGCCCCCGATCGAGGTCGTGTGACTCTGCAGCGACGCCGCGTAGTCGGCCACCCCGAACACCAGCGCCTCCATCCGCTCGGGGCAGGCGGCGGCGATCTCCTCGCATTTGACCATCCCCATCGCCGTCTCGATCAGCGCGCACAGCGCGATCCGGCGCCCGAGTTGATGGGCGTCCTCGATCTGGGTGAGCAGCGTCGCCACGAGATGGATGTCCGCCGCGCCGGACGCCTTCGGGATCATGATCGAGTCGAGGTGCTGCCCGGCCTGCTCGACGACGTCGATGATGTCCCGGTAGCAGTAGTGGGTGTCGAGCCCATTGATCCGCAGCGAGACCGAGCACCCCGACCAATCGAGCTCGCGCAACGCGACGATCACGTTCTCCCGAGCCTGCGCCTTGTCGTCGGGCGCGACGGCATCCTCGAGGTCGAGCATCACGATGTCGGCGCCGACGGACGGCGCCCGCTCGAGCATGCGGACGTTCGAGCCGGGGACGGCGAGCTCGGAGCGGTGCAGACGGGAGCGCGTCGGGCTCATGCCGTGTCAGTAGAGCGCGTCCGGCCCGCTCGCGCAACTCATTTGGATGAATTCGTTCAGTTCATAGACTCGAGTTGATGGATGCGCGGGCTGCGACGTCATAAGCTCGCTGCATGACACAGATTCCCACCCCGCTGAACCCACCCGAGCGGCTGCTGTGCGGCCCAGGTCCGTGCAACGTCTCGCCGGCGGCGCTCGCCGCGATGCAGCGCCCGATGCTCGGCCACATGGACCCCGACTTCGCTGAGCTGCTCATCGAGGTCGTGTCGCTACTGCGAATCGCCTACCTGGCCTCGGGCGGACTGGTGCTGCCGCTGCAGGCGACCGGCACCTCGGGCATGGAGTGTGGGCTCGCCCACCTGCTCGAGCCCGGCGACACCGCAATCGTCGGCGTCAACGGCTTCTTCGGGCGCCGGATCGTCGAGATCGCGCGCCGGGTCGGCGCCGAGGTGGTGGAGGTGCAGGCCGACTGGGGGGAGCACGTGTCCAACGACGCGCTGCTCGCGGCGCTGGACCAGCACCCCGACGCGCGCCTGATGTGCGTCGTGCACGCCGAGACCTCGACCGGCGTACAGCATCCGCTGGCGCAGCTCGGCGCGGCGCTGGCCGATCGCGACGTGCTGCTGATGGCCGATTGCGTCACGTCGCTGGGCGGCGTCGAGCTGCGCTTCGACGACTGGGGGATCGACTTCGCCTACTCGTGCTCGCAGAAGTGCGTGGGCGCGCCTCCCGGGATGTCGCCGGTGGCGGTGTCTGATCGGGCGCTCGCGCGGATCCAGGCGCGGACGCATCCGGTCCCGTACTCCCTCGACCTCTCGCTGCTCCACGACTACTGGGTCACGCGTCCGTTGGTGTACCACCACACCGCGCCGGTGCTGCACATCTACGCGCTGCACGAGGCGCTGCGCGAGGTCGCGGTCGAAGGGCTGGACGCGCGCTGGATGCGGCACATGGACGCCGGCCGCTATCTCCAGGATCAGGTGCGCGAGCGCGGCCTGGTGCTGCTCGCCGAGCCAGACCACCAGCTCCCGCAGCTCACCGCGGTGCGCGTGCCCGAGGGCGTCGACGCCAAGCGCGTCCAGACGGCGCTCTTGCGCGAGCACGGGATCGAGATCGGCGGCGGACTCGGACCGAGCGCCCCGTCGATGTGGCGGATCGGGCTGATGGGCCACAACGCCCGGCGCGACATCGCCGACCGCGTCCTCGCGGCCCTCGATACCGTGCTCGCGGCGGAGCCGGCGTTCGCGTAGCCAACGCGGCGGCGCCGGCGCTCGCGTAGCCAACGGCGGCCGGGCCCCGCCCCGCACCCTGCCGGACGCCCCGCACCCTGCCGGACGCCCCGCACCCTGCTGGACGCCCCCGCACCGCCGGACGCCCCGCACCCCCGCCGGACGCC
>DATCFW010000191.1:0-4101 GCA_036509295.1 Solirubrobacteraceae bacterium
ATTCTAGGGCTCGCGGAGGGCCAGTGCAGATGCGCGTTGTCCCGTGACGACGACAGGTCGGGTGGAGTCGGGTAGCGTCTCGGTGGAGATGACCGCCGTCGGACGCTACGCGAAGATGACCGCCAGGACGGGGCAGGGAGAGGCGTTGGCCGCGAAGATGCTCGAAGTCGCCGACGCGTTGCGCGAGGTGGGCGGCTGCGAGCTGTACGTCATCAATCGGTCGGTCTCCGAGCCCGACGTCATCTGGGTGACCGAGCTGTGGCAAAGCCAGGAGCAGCTCGACGCCGCGTTGCAGAGCCCGGGCGCCACGCAGGGCATCCAGGAGGTGCTCGGCCTAGTGGAGCGGGACGGGTTTGAGCGGGTTGACCTGGAGCCGCTCGGCGGGGTCGGATACGCGACGGGGGAGACCGGGTTCGCCGTGGTCAACCTCGAGGACGTCGAGGACATGGCGCCCAAGTTCGGGCTGGGGGAGACCGGCGAGGCTCGGTTCGCTCGCGCGGACCTTGGCGCATCGGCGACGGGCCTGAGCCTCCAGCGGCTCAAGCCGGGGGCCCGCCAAAGTTTCGGGCACGCGCACCGGCGCGACGAGGAGGTGTACGTGATCCTCTCCGGCAGCGGACGGGTCGCCGTCGATGATGAGATCCGCGACGTCAAGCGGCTCGACGCGATCCGCGTCGCCCCGGGATCCACGCGGGCGTTCGAGGCCGGTCCCGACGGGCTCGAGGTCCTGGCGACGGGCACGCATCACCCTGCCGACGCACAGATGCGTCCCGGCTTCTGGCCCGGCTGAGCTCACCCGACCGCCGCGGCCCCCGACCTGCAGCCCACGGTCCTCACGAACCTGGCTAACCGCCGCGATTAGAGAAGCGAATTGAGATCTCCTCGGCTCGGGTCGAGCATGTTCGCACTGATCCAGCGAACGAGAGGGACAACGAGATGAGCGCAGACCTACAGGCGGTCAACGACGACGACTTTGCGGCGACCGTGCTCGAATCAGATCAGCCGGTCGTGGTCGACTTCTGGGCGGCGTGGTGCCCGCCGTGCCGCGTCATGGCGCCGATCCTCGATGAGCTTGCCCGCGAGCGGCCCGACGTGCGCTTCGTTACGCTCGACGCGGACTCCAACCAGCGGACGGTCGTCAACTATGGCGTGCTGTCGATGCCGACGCTGATGGTGTTCCGCGACGGCGCCGAGGCGCTGCGCCTCGTCGGGTCGCGCCCCAAGCGCCGCCTCGCGGAAGAGCTGTCCGCGGTCCTCTGACCGGCTCAGCGACGCCGGCCCCGGAGACCCGCGCTGTTAGCGTGCCGGCTCATGGAGCTGCGCCAGCTCGAGTACTTCGCCGCTGTCGTGCGCCAGGGACACTTCGGACGCGCGGCCCAGGACGTGTACGTCACGCAGTCGGCACTGTCGCAGCAGATCAGCCGGCTCGAGGACGAGCTCGGGCTGACGTTGCTGGTGCGCGGTCCCAAGGGCGTCGAGCTGACGCCGGCGGGCCTCGAGTTCATCGACCACGCGCGGGGGATTCTCGCCGGGGTGGCCGACGCCCGGGCCGCCATCGACGAGCATCTCAACGCGGTTCGCGGGGTGGCGCGGGTGGCGGCGACCCCGTACGACTCACGCGGCCTGCCCGAGGCGCTCGTCGCGTTTCACCGGGGCTTTCCCCGCGTGCAGCTGGCGCTGCGCCACGGGTCGGCCGCGCAGGTGGCCGACCAGCTGGGCTCGGGCGCGGTGGATGTCGCGATGCTGGCCATCACCGGCGGCGGGCCCAAGCTGCCCGCCGCCGTGAGGGTGCGGATCATCTCCGAGGAGCCGCTGCGGCTCGTCTGCGCTCCCCGCGACCGGCTGGCCCATCGAGCCGACGTCACGATCGATGCGCTGCGCGGCGTGCCGGTGATCATGCCCGAGCGCGGCACGGCGCTGCGTGAGCTGATCGCGTCGGCGTGCGCCGACGCTGGATTCAGCCCGCTGCCGTTCTTCGAGACGAGCGATCCGCGCACGATTCGGCGACTGGCGGGCGCGGGCCTGGGGGTGAGCATCGTCCCGGACTCCTGGCTGCTGGAGGACGGGCCGCCTGTCGGCACGGCCGAGTTCGCGCCGCCGCTGCCGGTCTACCGCGTCGCCCTGCTGGCCGGCAGCCAGGGGCGCCTACCGGTTCGCGAGCTGCTGGTGGACCACCTGACGCGCACGCTCAGCCCAGATCGATCTCGTACCGGATGAACCCGGTGTGCGCGGCCACGTGGTCGTAGAGACGGCGGGCGCGGTCGTTGGTCTCATGGGTCATCCAGTACACCCGCCGGCAGTCACGGGCGCGAGCCCAGTCGACGACGGCGGCGATGAGCGCGGCCCCGATCCCCTGGCCGCGGACATCGGGAGCGGTGAACAGGTCCTGGAGGTAGCAGACATCGGGGGAGGTGGTGCTGGCGTGGGTCAGGAAGTGGGTGATCCCGACGAGCCGCCCTTCCAGCACGGCGCCGAGGGCGTGCATCCGGTCATCGCGCTGAAACTCGGCCCAGGCCCGGTCGGCCGTCTCATCGTCCAGCGCTCGCTCGTAGAACTCGTTGTAACCCCGAAACAGCTCGAGCCAGACGGGACGGTCCTCCGGGGTCAGTGATCTGATCGCGAGCATCGGCGGCCGCCGATCCTAGCCCCCGTCGCGCCACCGGCACCATGTCCGCGCTGTGGCAATCCGCCGGTCATGATGGGCCGCAGGGGCGCACCGTCGGGACACCGCACCGGCTCACCGCCAGTCCCCGCCCGGGCGCCGTCGCGGCGTTGGTAACGTGACACCCGCGTGCAGGACGCACCCGGTCCGCGGACAGGGCTCGCAGCCCACCTGAGAGTCGTCGCAGTCACCGGTGACGGACGAGCTTCCCGGCCCCGGCGTGCGGACCCCCGGGTGACCGAGAGGAGCTGACATGTCCGACCGCCGCATCCTTCCCGCCCGCCCGGATCTGCGCCGCCTGCGCGACGAGGCCAAGGCCCGCCGCTGCTCCGGGGAGTTCCCCTCCCTGGCCCTGGCGCACCTGGCGATCGCCCGCGAGTACGGGTTCGTGTCGTGGCCGCGGCTGAAGCTGCACATCGATGCGCTCAGCCTCAGCGCCGCCGATCGTGCGCAGGCGCTCGTCCGCTCGGCGTGCTCGTCGAACCTGCGCCAGGCCCGGACGCTGCTCGATGCCGATCCGGCGCTCGGGCGCCATGACCTGGCCGCCGCGTGCGTGAGCGGCGAGGCGGCCTACGTGGCCGAGCGCCTGGAGCACGCGCCGCACCTCGCGCGCACCGTCGCGCCGCCGCTGCACCGCGAGCCGATCCTGTACGCGTGCTTCTCCCGGCTGCTGCGCGGTGATCCCGAGCGAGCGCCCGGGATCCGCGAGGTCGTGCGGCTGCTCCTGGCCGCCGGGGCCGACCCGAACGCCGCCTTCGATCATGAGGGGTGGCGGCAGGTGCCGCTCTACGGCTCGGCCGGGATTGTCAACGATGCCGAGGTGACGAGGATGGTGCTCGACGCCGGCGCCGATCCCAACGACGACGATGATCGCCACAGCGTCGGCGAGGCGCTCTACCACGCGTGCGAGTTCCCGGACCCGATCTGCGCCGCGATGCTGATCGACGGCGGCACCAACCCCGAGGTGGTCACCTACTGCCTCGGGCGGGTGCTCAACTTCCCCGATCCGGCGATGGCGGAGATGTTCTGTGCCCACGGCGCCCGCGCGACGGGGTCCAATCTCCATCAGGCGGTGGCGCGCCGGCGGCCGGCCGGCACCGTCCGCGCGCTGCTGAGCGCCGGAGCGCCGATCGGCGCGCCGGACGAGGCGGGCCTGACGGCGTTGCGGATCGCGACCCGATGGGGGGAGGCGGAGATGGCGGCATTCCTGATCGGGGTGGGCGCTGATCCGGCGGCGGTGACCGATGAGGATCGCGCGTTCGGGGACCTGCTCACCGGCGCCGCGGGGCCGTCCCCGGGCGACCGCGCCCGCGCCCGCGGCGGCGACCTCGACGAGATGCTCGATATGGCCATCCAGGGCGGCCGGGTGGACGCCGTCACCCACCTGCTGGACGCGGGCGCGCTGGTCGACGGCGCTCCGGGCGGCGAGCACCCGCCGG
>DATCFW010000192.1:0-6912 GCA_036509295.1 Solirubrobacteraceae bacterium
CGTCGTCGAGGGTCACCACGCGCTGATCGCCGTCCAGCGCGACGTGCTGCGCTTGAGCTCCGACGCGGACGTCCACGCCGTCGCCGGCGAGCACATGGCGCAGCATTGCGGCGACGCGCGGGTCCTCGCGGTCGGCGAGCCGATCCGCGCCCTGCACGATGGCCACGTCGGCCCCGAACCGCCGCAGGAACTGCGCCAGCTCGATGCCGACCGGACCTCCGCCGACGATCACGGCGCTGGTCGGGATCTCGGTGAGCGCGGTCGCCTCGCGGTTGGTCCAGTAGCCCGCCTCGCGCAGGCCCTCGATCGGCGGGACCACCGGCTCGGACCCGGTGCTGATGAGGATGCGCTCGGCCTCGTACTCGACATCGTCCACCACCAGGCGGCCCCGACCGGACACGCGTCCGGCGCCCTTGACCACGGTCGCCCCCCGTTCCTCATAGGAGGTCACGCGCGCCGAGTCGTCGCCGGCGGACGTCATGTAGTCCCGGTAGTCAGACAGCTCCCGCCAGTTCAGAGCGGCGGCGGTGGTCCCGGCGGTCCGCTCTGATTCTCCATGCACCTCGGTGGCGCGCAGCAGGGTCTTGGTAGGGATGCACGCCCAATTGGTGCACTCGCCGCCGATCAGCTCGCGCTCGATCAGCAGCACCCGCCAGCCGGCGTCGATCAGCGCGTAGGCGGCGTGCTCGCCGCCGGGGCCGGCCCCCAGGATGGCGATGTCGAACCGTTCGGACACAACGCCGCAGACTACGACTCCGGCCGCGCCGGCGCCAGGCTCCGAGCGCCGCGTTTCGCGCCTCGTAATGGGCGGCGGCGCCCCATCCGGCCTCAGCCGGCGTGGGCGTCGATGCGGCGCTGCAGGCGCGCCTTGACCTGCGGCCATTCGCTGTCGATCACCGAGAAGTACGCCGAGTCCCGCTCGCCGCCGTCCCGGACGACCATGTGCTTGCGCAGGATTCCCTCGAACGTCGCGCCGAGCGCCTCCAGCGCGCCGCGGGAGCGCTCGTTGCGGGCGTCGGTCTTGAACTCGACGCGTCGCAGGCCGACCCGCTCGAAGGCGTGCTCGAGCAGCAGCAGCTTGGTCTCAACGTTGACCCCGGTGGCCCACGCGCCGCGGGTGACCCACGTCCAGCCGATCTCGGCCCGCAGGTGCTCGAAGCGCAGCTCGAGGAAGCGCGTCGAGCCGAGCACCTCACCCGAGCCGGCGGCCAGGGTCACGTATGGCACCTCGCGGCCATGCGCGGCGCCATCCAACGCGGTCACCAGCCAGTCGTGCAGCGCCTGCTCCGATGACGCCATGTCCACCGGCATCCACGCGAACATCTCGGGGTCTCCCGCCGCCGCGATCAGCCCGGGCTCGTGCTCCGCCGCCAACGGCTCGACGCGCACCAGGCGCCCGCTGAAGCGTCCGGTCAGATCTGCCGCCGTCGGCATGGGCGTCTCGGGGGGCGGGGCGTCGGGCACGGCGGCGACGTTACGGCACCGCTCACCGCGGCGTTGGCACCCCTGCGCGCCGCGGCCGGCTAGCGACGGGCGCCCGTGCCTTTGCCCCGGGCACGCGCGTCGGTGGAAGTACCCTACGCGTGGTGGCAACGATCCCGCTCACCTCGCTGTCGCACGGCGCCGGCTGCGGTTGCAAGCTGCCCGCCGCCGACCTGTTGCCGATTCTTGGTCAGCTTGCCGTGAGCGACGACCCGCGGCTCCTGGTCGGGGCGGCGAGCGGTGACGACGCGGGGGTGTTCCAGCTCCGGGACGACCTGGCGCTGGTGCAGACCGTGGACTTCTTCACGCCGATCGTCGACGATCCGTATGACTTCGGGCGAATCGCCGCCGTCAATGCGCTCTCCGACGTGTACGCGATGGGGGGACAGCCGGTGACGGCGCTCAACCTGGTTGCGTTTCCGCTGGCGCGGCTGGGAGCCGAGGTCCTGCGCCAGATCCTCGAAGGTGGACAGGCGGCCATGGCGCAGGCCGGCTGCGTGATCGTCGGGGGACACTCGATCGATGACCCCGAGCCGAAGTACGGGCTCGCCGTCACCGGGACGGTGGACCCGTCCAGGATGCTGACCAACGCCGGCGCGGAACCGGGCGACGTGCTGCTGCTGAGCAAGCCGCTGGGAGTGGGCGCGCTCACCACGGCGCGCAAGCGCGGCGAGGTCAGCGATGCGGATCTCGCCGTGGCCGTCGAGACGATGGTGATGCTCAACGCCACTGCCGGCCGGCAGGCGGTCGCCGCCGGCGCCCACGCGGCGACGGACGTGACCGGTTTCGGCCTGCTGGGCCACGTGCACGGCCTGGCGCGGGAAAGCGGTCTCACGGCGGAGGTTAACGCCGCCGACCTCCCGGTGCTGCCGCGGGCGCTCGAGGTGCTGAGCGACGGCAGCGGCGTGTCCGGCGGCGGCCGGCGCAACCTGGAGTACGCCGAGGGGTTCACCGTCTTCGCTGCGGACGTGAGCGAGGCCCGTCGGCGGCTCGCCGGCGATCCGACCACTTCCGGCGGCCTCCTGGTGGCGCTCCCGCCCGAACGCGCGGACGAATTCGACGGCGTGCCGATCGGGCGGATGGTGGAGGGCCCGCCGGGTGCAGTCCGGCTTCTATAGTCGCCGCTCGGAGCGGCCGGGGCCGGTGCCCCAACCGGCCTTCAAAGCCGGAGAACCGTGGCGATCCCACGGTGGGAAGGTTCGACTCCTTCGTCGCTCCGTAGCCGGCAGATGAGTAACCGCGTCCCGGACGGACATCCACCGGCCGGGCCGGGCCCGGGTGACCTCCCGTCCGTCGATCGGCTGGCGGAGCAGACCGGCGGGGAGATCGTGACGGGAGCGCCGTCCCTCCCGTTGACGGTGGGGACCGCCGGTCACATTGACCACGGTAAGACCGCCCTGGTGAAGGCGCTGACCGGCGTCGACACCGATCGGTTGCCGGAGGAGAAGGCGCGGGGGATCACGATCGCGCTTGGCTTCGCGCCGCTGCGGCTGCCCGGCGGCCGGATGCTGTCGCTGGTCGACATGCCCGGCCACGAGCGCCTGATCCGCGTGATGGTCTCCGGCGCGACCGGGATCGACCTGTTCCTGCTGGTGCTCGCTGCCGACGACGGCGTGATGCCGCAGACCCTTGAGCACATCCGGGTGCTCGACGCGCTCGGCGTGCAGCGAGGCGTTGTGGCGGTCACCAAGTCAGACCTCGCCGACCCCGCCCCGGCCGTGCGAGCGGCCACCGAGCTGCTGCCCGGCGCCGAGGTCGTCGCCTGCTCGGCTCGCACCGGCGCCGGCGTGGCGCAGGTCGCGGCCGCGCTGGAGCGAGTCGCCGCGGGCGCTACGTCCCGGGCGGCGACGGGGCGCCCGGTGGTTCTGCACATCGACCGAGTGTTCACGATGCAGGGGGCCGGCACCGTCGTCACCGGGACGTTGTGGCAGGGGACGGTCACGGGCGGGGAGCGGCTGAGATTGCTGCCCGCGGATCGGCAGGTTCGGGTCCGTGGCGTGCACGTCCACGGTCGACACGTCAACCAGGCGGAGGCGGGGCAGCGCGTGGCGTTGAACCTGGCGGGGATCGAGCGCCAGGCGGTGACCCGAGGTCACGTCCTGCTCGGCGCCGGGAGTGAGGCAGCGGCCACCTACCGGATCGAGGTGGAGCTGGCCCTGCATGAGCCGCTCGCGGACCGCGAGCGAGTGCAACTGCACCACGGCACCCGCTCGACGGCGGCGCGTGCGGTGGCGCTGGACGAGACGATCTGGCAGCTGCGGGCCGAGCGGCCGTTGATCGCCGCCGACGGCGATCGCGTGGTGCTGCGCCGGATCAGCCCGCCGGGCACGATCGGAGGGGGAGTGATCACTCGCGCCGCGGCGGGGGGGCGCGATCGAGCCGTGCCGGCGGCCGCTGCGGCGCCGGGGGCCGCCGGCGGCGATCCGCGGCCCAAGGCGCCCGAGCCCGCTCCGCTTGACCCCGCGGCGCTCAGGCTGGCCGAGCGGTTGCGGGCTGCCGGGCACGAGCCGCCCACCGAGGTTGAGCTCGGCGACGACGCGCGGCATCTCGCGGCGCTCCGCGCTGCCGGGCAGGCGGTGCGGATCGGGCGCTCGATGCACGCCCATCCCGAATCGATCGCCCGGGTGCGCGCGGTCGTGGAGCGAGTCGCGATCGCTGAGGGAAGCATCACCCTCTCGCGTCTGCGTGACGAGCTGGGGACGTCCCGGAAGTACGCGCAGGCGCTGCTCGAGCATCTCGACGCGGCCCGGGTGACGCGCCGGCTCGAGGACGACAGCCGGGTGCTCCGGCTGCCGGCGCGGCCTCCCGAGCGCTGAGCCCGGATCCACCGATCCTGGGGTCATCTCGCCGCCGGTCGCCGCAGGTATCGACTTGACAGGCATGTGGCATTGGTTATTGTGTATCCCACGGTGACGGCCGCGATGACACATCCGGACGTTTTGATCCCCGAACAGCTCACGGGCAGGCTGGAAGTTCCCGCCCTGGCCGGGATCGGCAGCGTCGCGCAGCACGCCTACGTCGCCCTCCGCCACGCGATTCTCGCGATGGATGCCTATGACCCGAATGCCGACCTACGGCTCGACGAGAAGCGTCTGGCGGCCGAGCTCGGCGTGAGTCGGACACCCGTGCGCGAGGCGCTGTCCCGGCTCCAGCACGAGGGCCTGGTCGAGATCATCCCGCGCCGCGGGGTGCGGGTGGTGCGCAAGAGCAAGGCGGAGATCGTCGAGACGATCATCGCCTGGGCGGCGCTGGAGAGCATGGCCGCGCGGCTCGCCTGCGAGCGGGCGGACGACGAGCAGTTCGCCAGCCTGCGCACGCTGTTCGCCAAGTTCGAGGAGGGGGAGCTGCGCTCCCATCTGGACGAATACTCGGCGGCCAATCTGCGGTTTCATCAGCGGATCCTCGAACTGGGGCATTCGCAGTTGATCGCCGACATGGCCGACCGCCTGCTCGTGCATGTGCGCGCCATCCGTCGCCACACCATCGGCGAGGCCGACCGCGCCGAGCGCTCGATCGTCGATCACTTCCAGATCATCGAAGCCCTGCGAACGCGCGAGGCCGAGGTCGCCGAGCGGTTGGTCCGCGAGCACGCCCTGAACCTGGCACGCCATGTGCAACGCAGCTGGATGCTCGATTGACGCAAGTCCGTCTGATCGTGGTGCCCTGAGGCCCCACAAGCAATCCCGGAAGTAATGCGATCCGAAATGGAAGGAGCGGCGACGTGACAGCCACGGCGACCAATAAGCAGCAAGAGGTGCCGTCCGGCGCGAAGGGCGTCGAGCCGGAGACGATCTCCGGGGGCCACCTCGTCGCCAAGGCGTTGAAGGCCGAGGGGATCGAGGCGATCTTCACGCTGTGTGGCGGCCACATCATCGACATCTACGACGGGTGCATCGACGAGGGCATCCAGGTCATCGATGTTCGCCACGAGCAGGTGGCGGCCCACGCCGCCGACGGATACGCCCGCGTGACCGGCCGTCCCGGCTGCGCGGTGGTCACCGCCGGCCCGGGCACCACCGACGCGATCACCGGCGTCGCCAACGCGCTGCGCGCGGAGAGCCCGATGCTGCTGATCGGCGGCCAGGGCGCGCTGAACCAGCACCGGATGGGCTCGCTGCAGGACCTGCCCCACGTCGAGATGATGCGCCCCATCACCAAGTTCGCCTCCAGCGTGCTGACGACCGAGCGCGTGGCGGACATGGTGTCGATGGCGTTTCGCGAGTCGCTCGCCGGAGCCCCCGGGCCCGCCTTCTTGGAGATCGGCCGCGACATCCTCGACGCGCACGTTCCGCTGGAGCGCGCGGTCCTCCCGCAGGCCGGTCATTACCGCGCCTCGACCAAGAGCACGGGCGATCCCAACGACATCGACCGCCTGGCCGACATCCTGGTCAAGGCCGAGCGGCCGTGCATCCTGCTGGGCAGCCAGGTGTGGACGTGCCGGGGCGCGGACGCCGCCGCCGAGCTGGTCCGGACATTGAACATCCCCGCGTTCATGAACGGTGCCGCCCGGGGCTCGCTCCCGCCCGGCGATCCCCATCACTTCCACCAGACCCGGCGCCACGCGTTCAACAACGCCGACGTGATCGTGATCGTTGGGACCCCGTTCGACTTCCGCATGGGCTACGGCAAGCGCCTCTCCCAGGAGGCGACGGTCGTCCAGATCGATCTGGACTACCGCACGGTCGGCAAGAACCGGGACGTCTCGCTGGGACTCGTCGGTGACGTCGGCGCGATCCTGGGCGCCGTCAGCGAGGCGGCGTCGGGACGGGGCGACAAGGGTGCCGCCAGTCGCGAGCCCTGGATGAAGTCACTGCGCGCCGAGGAGCAGCGCATGCAGGAGGAGCGCCTGCCGAAGCTGATGCGCGACACCGCGCCGATTCATCCCCTCCGGCTGGCTCACGAGCTGAACCAGTTCCTCACCGACAACACGCTGTTCATCGGCGACGGCGGCGACGTCGTCACCTTCTCCGGCGGCGTCGTCCAGCCCCGGGGGCCCGGCCTGTGGATGGACCCGGGCCCGCTGGGGACGCTCGGGGTCGGCACCCCGTTTGCGATTGCGGCCAAGGTCGCGCGCCCGGACCTGGAGGTGCTCGGCCTGTTCGGGGATGGCGCCTTCAGCCTCACCGGTTGGGACTTCGAGACGATGGTCCGCTTCAACCTCCCGTTCATCGGAGTCATCGGCAACAACTCCTACATGAACCAGATCCGCTACGGCCAGATCCAGAAGTACGGGGAGGAGCGCGGCGATGTCGGCAACAAGCTCGGCGACGTGCCCTATGACAAGTTCGCCCAGATCCTCGGCGGTTACGGCGAGGAGGTCTCACAGCCCGACCAGATCCGTCCCGCTCTGGAGCGGGCTCGGGAGTCCGGCAAGCCGGCGCTGATCAACGTGTGGATCGATCAGAACGCGTTTGCACCGGGAACCATGAA
>DATCFW010000193.1:0-17108 GCA_036509295.1 Solirubrobacteraceae bacterium
CTCTCAACGAGCTCTCCGCCAAGCTCGCGGCGCTCGTCGAGCGGTACCGCGTCTAACCCGGGCGCCGTGGAGCGCTCCGGTCAGTCCGCGAGCAGCTGATCGAGGAAGCGCTCCGGTGCGCCAAGGAACGGGACATGCACATCCCCCACGGCGACCATTCGCTGCCCAGACCTTCCTAAAGCTGTCACCGGTGCGTCAGTAGTTACTACGGATCTTTGCGCCGCGGTCTCAAGCAACGCCGGGGTCGTGCCGATTGGGGCGAGTAGATCGTTGAGGGCAAACCTGTCGCAAGGCAGGGACGCAAAGCCAGAGGTCTCGATCATCCGTCGAGATAGCTCGGTTGCAGGCGAATCAAGCCAGTCTCTCCGCTGGAGAGCGCAACCGAGGGGACGCCACACATGGCCTCGTTCGTCGAGGGGCACGCGCGCCTGCGCATGGCCCACATCCGAATCTCGCTGTCAATTCTCGTCCTCGCGACCGCGGCGCTCACCTGGATCCTCGCCGCCGGCTCCGGATCGGGCTCGACCGGCGCCCCCCTGTCGGCGGCAGCGTCGCCGGCGACCGCCGCGGCTCCCGCGGGCAGCCTCTCCAGCCAGCTCACCACGCTGGCGGCGACGCATCCCGGACAGAACGTGGAGGTCATCGTCCAGTTCGATCGTGGCGTCAGCGGCGCCCGCGGACGTGCCCTCGTGCGTTCGGTCGGCGGCCACCCGGGTGTGGGCCTGTCGATCATCAACGGTCTTTCCGCCCGGCTGACCGCGGCCGCGTCCCGGCGGCTGGCCGCGAGCCCGCTCGTCCACGCGGTCACGCTGAACTCGGTCATCAAGGAGAGCTCCTACGGCGGTCCGAGCGGGCCGCCGCCGTGGGCGCTGTCCACCACGTTCGATCAGTCCGTCCGCGCCCCCCGGATGTGGCGGCACAGCACCGGCGCCGGCGTCGGCGTGGCCGTCATCGACACCGGCATCACTGGTGACCTTCCGGACTTCCGCACCTCGCAGTCAGACGACACGTCACGCGTCGTGGCGTCCGCGGTGATCGATCCCAACGCGAGCACCGCCAACGACACCTACGGGCATGGCACGGCCGTGGCCGGACTGATCGCCGGCAACGGCGGAGACCGCGATCAGGGCGACTCGCTGTGGGGCCGGTACGACGGCAGCGCGCCCGACGCCAACCTCATCTCGGTCAAGGTCGCCGACGACAACGGACAGGCGACGATCCTCGATGCGATCTTCGGACTCCAGTTCGCCGTCGACCACAAGGCCCAGTACAACATCGGCGTCATCAACATGTCGTTCCGGTCGACGACGGCGCAGTCCTACCAGACCGACCCGCTCGACGCCGCCGCCGAGCAGGCCTGGAATGACGGGATCGTCGTGATCGCCGCCGCCGGCAACCTGGGGACGACGCCAGACGCGGTCTCCTACGCACCGGCCAACGATCCGTACGTGATCACCGTCGGAGCCGTCGACGACCAGGGCACCCAGAACACCTCCGATGACGTCATCCCCAGCTGGTCCAGTCAGGGAACGACGCAGGACGGCTTGACCAAGCCCGACGTGCTGGCTCCCGGCGCACACATCGTCACCACCCTCGCCCCCGGCAGCGACTTCGCCAGCCTCTGCCCGACCTGCGTCATCAACAACGACTACTTCCAGGTCAGCGGCACCTCGCTGGCGGCACCGATCGTGTCCGGGATCGCCGCCGATCTCGTCGCCGCCCACCCCGACTGGACGCCGGACATGGTCAAGGGCGCGATCGTCAACACCGCCACGTCGCTGCCCAACGGCGGCAATGAGGTCAACGCGATCTCCGCCTACTGGGCCAACGGCAGCCAGCTCGTCGCCAACCAGGGCGTCTCGCCCAACAGCCTGATCGACCCCGACACCGGGAGCATCGACTACAACGCGGCCAGCTGGAGCGCGGCCAGCTGGAGCTCCGCGGTCGATCCGCTGGCGGCCAGCTGGAGCGCGGCGAGCTGGAGCTGCGAGGACTGCTCGTCTGACCCGTCCGGCGGCTCGTCCGGCGGCGGCTCGTCCGGCGGCGGCTCCTCGGGCGGCGGCGTCGACCCGACCAGCGCGAGCTGGAGCACCGTCGGCTGGACGACGATGTGGGGTTAGTCATGAACGTCACTCGATCAGCCCACACGATGCGCAAGAACTCACGACTCCAATCGCCGCTCGTCACCTGGCGACACTCGCGGATGTCCGCGCTCAGCGCCGGAGAGCTCGCGATCTGGACCCTGAGCCTGCTCATGATCGGCGCCGCCGCCATCCTGTTCGGCACGGGCGCCGGATCGTCGCACCCGATCATCTCCAGCGTACGGCTTCCGTTCTGGGCGTTGCTGCTCGGGTTCGCCGCCGCCGAGCGCTTCGTCGTCCACGTCCATTTCCGCCGCAGCGCCCACTCGATGTCCCTGGGCGAGATCCCGCTCGTGTTCGCGCTGCTGTTCGCCACCGGGCAGGACGTGATCCTGGCTGGCGCCCTGGGACGCCTGCTCATCCTCGTGCTCCATCGCCGGCTGCCGCCGATCCGGCTGGCCTTCAACTTCGGCCAGTTCCTGCTCGGCAACTGCATCGCGGTGCTCGTGTTCCACGCGATCGCCGGCTCCGCAACGGTGATCGACCCCGTCGTCTGGGGCGCCGCCGCGCTGGCGGCGGGCGCCAACTCGGTTGCCGCAGTGTTGCTGATCAGCGTCGCCGTGTCGGTCACCGAGAAGGCCCTGAACGCCGGCCAGATCGTGTCTTCGCTGCGCACCGATCTGGCCGTCGTGATCGCCAACACGAGCGTCGGGCTGTGCGCCGCCACCCTGGTGTACCGCGACTGGCGCACCGCGATCCTCATGGCGGTGCCGGTGGTGGGACTGTTCCTCACGCTCAAGGCCTACACGTCCGAGCGTCAGCGCCACGAGCGCCTCGAGTTCCTCTACGAGGCGGCCCGGGCCCTGTCCCAGAGCTCGGAGATCGGCACCGCGCTGGACGACCTGCTCGCGCAGGCGCTCGAGGCGTTCCGGGCCGAGGTGGCCGAGATCATCTTCTTCTCCCCCGATGGCAGTGACGCGTTGCGCACCACCGTTCGGGCCAGCGAAGGCGCCGGCGTGCTCGAGGGCCTGGAGCCCGCGATCGTCGAAGAGCTCCGCTCGCTGGTGCAGGGCCAGGGGCTCGGCGCGTTCGCGACCCGCGAGATCGCCGCCGGCCCGCTGGCCGATTATCTGGGCTCCCGCGACTTCGGCGCCGGCATGTTCGCGGTGCTGACCGGAGAGCGCCACTGCATCGGCGCGATCATGATCGGCAACCCGTCGGGCGTGGTGGATCGCTTCTCCGCCGACGACGTCAAGCTGTTCGAGACGCTAGCCAACAACACCAGCGTCGCCCTGGAGAACGACCGGCTCGGCCAGACGGTGTGGCGGATGAAGGAGCTCCAGCGCGAGCTCGAGCACCAGGCGTCGCACGATCCGCTCACCAACCTCGCCAACCGCCTGCTGTTCGCCGAACGGGTCGGGGATGCGCTGGAGCGCGACCCCGAGAGCGTCTCGGTCATCTTCATCGACATCAACGACTTCAAGACCGTCAACGACAGCCTCGGCCACGCCGCCGGCGACGAGCTGCTCATCGCGATCGCGCGGCGGCTCAGCGACTGCGTGCGCCCTTCCGACACGCTGGCGCGTCTCGGCGGCGACGAGTTCGCGATCATGCTCGAGCGGACGGCCTCACAGGCCGAGGCGATCGAGGTGGCCGAGCGGATCAACCGGCGGCTGACCGAGGAGCAGTTCGCGATCGGCGGCCAGAAGATCTTCGTCCGGGTCAGCGCCGGCATCGCCACCGGCGTCGGCGGTGACGTCACCCCTGACGAGCTCGTCCGCAACGCCGACGTGGCCATGTACCGCGCCAAGCAGGCTTCCAAGCACGGGTACGAGCTGTTCGAGGCCGGCATGGAGGTCCCGGTGCTCAAGCGACACGGCCTCAAGCAGCGGCTGCGCGAGGCGGTCCGCGAGGACTCCTTCGACGTCCACTACCAGCCGATCGTCGAACTGAAGACCGGCGAGGTGGCGGCGTGCGAGGCGCTCGTCCGTTGGCTCGACGGACCCCGGGGGTGCGTCAATCCCGCGTCGTTCATTCCGATGGCCGAGGAAATGGGGATGATCGTGCCGCTCGGGCGCTCGGTGCTCGAGCGGGCCTGCCGTGACGCCGCCGGATGGGGCGTCGGCGGCCGGAGCGCTCCGATCGTCCACGTCAACCTGTCGCCGGTCGAGCTCCGGGACCCCCATTTCATGTCCGGCGTGTCGACGGCGCTGGAGCGCAGCGGCCTCAGTCCCGAGCGGCTCGTGCTCGAGATCACCGAGGGCGTGGTGCTGCGCGACCCCGAGAAGAGCATCGCCATCCTCAACGAGCTGCGTCGCCTCGGGGTGCAGCTGGCCCTCGACGACTTCGGCACCGGGTACTCCTCGCTCAGCCACCTCCGCTCGCTTCCGATCGACTGGCTGAAGATCGGCCAGCCGTTCATGGACGGCATCGAGGAGGATGGGTTCGACCGTCCGTTCATCCGGATGGTCCTCGACCTCGCCGACAGCCTCAACCTCGGCGTCGTCGCCGAGGGCATCGAGTCGCGCGGGCAGCTCGCGGCGTTGCGCGAGCTGGGCTGTGGCTTCGGCCAGGGCTTCTATCTCGGTTGCCCCGCCGAGCTCGAGCGCCCCGGCCTCGCGCCGCGCCTCAACGCGATCGCCGACTACCGCCCGTCGCTGCGCGCCACCGCCTAACGGCTCAGCGACGCAAGAGCGGAGCCAGCGGAACCTGGCCCGTAGCGAAACGTCACCTGCGCGCGGTCAAGCGTTCGCTCGAGCTCGCGGTAGACGGTGGCGTTCACCGCCATCCCGCAGTGACTGCCGTCGATCTCCACGCATTCGGCGCCGGGATCGAGGCAGGCCCGCCAGTCGACGATCGCGTCGCTGCGCGAGTACACCGCGAGCGCCACCGTCGAGCCCGGCAGCGGCGCCCGCAGCAGGTCGTAGTAGGCGGCGCAGCACGCGCCGTCCCGGCACTCGGTGGAGAACACGCCGGGCAGCCCGAGGTCCCCCAACGCGGCCAGCGACCGGATCGTGCGCAGCGTGGACGCCGAGACCGCGAGCGGGTCGAGGACGGGAGCACCGAGCATCACCACACCGGCCACGGCGTCGGGATGCCCGGCGGCGAGCGCCCGCGCCAGCGTTCCGCCGCGGCTCTGGCCGATGACGATCGCCGGCTCGGGAAACCGCGCCAGCACGCCTTGCAGGTGGCCGAGCATCTCGCCGGCGCACCCCACGTTGATCCGCAGGCCGCTCCCGCGCACCTCGTGACCACGGCGGCGCAGCCAGCCGGCGAGCACTGCCAGCGACGCGTCCCCGGCCATGAACCCCGGAACGAGCAGCACCGGAGAGCGGCCGTCGGCGCGCCCCGGCGAGCGAAACCGTCTGTCGACAAGCAGCCGCGCCAGTTCGGCCCAGTAGCGGAGCTCGGAATGGATGGGGGCGCTCACATCGGCCGGTGCACCGCTCATCCTCATCACGCGACCCTACACCGTGGCACGGCGATCCGATGGGCTACCGGGCGCGGCTGACGGCGAGCAGCGCGAGCATCTCGTAGGCCACCGCCGCGGCGTGCAGCGCGGTGACCTGACCCGCCGAGTCATACGGCGGCGACACCTCGACGATGTCAAAGCCGGTGAACGGGATCCCGGCGAGGGACCGCAGGAACCCGAGCACCTCGCGCGGATACAGGCCGGCCACCTCCGGCGTGCCGGTTCCCGGCGCGAACGCCGGATCGATCACATCGATGTCAAAGGACATGAAGACCGGCCCGTCGCCGACGCGCGCCCGGACGCGGGCGCCGTACTCGGCGGCGCGCAGGCCCGGCAGCTCCTCGCCGGTGATGATCTCAAAGCCCATCTCCCGCGGCTCCTCGAGATCGGCCGCGGAGTAGAGCGGCCCGCGCATCCCGGCCAGCAGCGAGCGCCGCGGGTCGAGCAGTCCCTCCTCGACGGCCCGGCGAAACGGGGTGCCGTGGAAGTACTTCTCGCCGTAGTACTGGTCCCAGGTGTCGGCGTGGCCATCGAGCAGGACGAGACCGACCGGTCCGTGTACCGCCGCCTGGGCGCGCAGCTCGCCGAGCACGATCGAATGGTCTCCGCCGAGTACCAGCGGCACGATCCCGGCGCGCAGCAGCGGCTGGAGGCCGGCATCGATCTGCCCGGCGGAGCGCTGGGCGTTGCCGGGAGTGATCTCGAGATCGCCACCATCAACCACCGCGAGCGTCGCGAACACGTCGACGTCGAGGACCGGGTGGTACGGGCGCAGCAGCGTCGACGCCGAGCGGATCGCCTCGGGACCGAAGCGCGCACCCGGCCGAAAGCTCGTCGCGGTGTCGAACGGGATGCCGATGACCGCGGCATCCACGTCGTCGCGGGGCAGCCCGACGTGTGGCAGCCGGGCGAACGTGCGCAGCCCGGTGTAGCGCGGCGCGGCGCTGGCGTCGGGAGGCTGAAAGCGCGGCCGGGTGCTGCTCATCGCGCGCCGCTCTGCGGGTCGGGTAGCGCCGGAGCGAGGATCCACAGGATGCGGGCGCCACCGCCGGCGGCGCGCCAGCTGTGGGGGACGGCGGCGCCGAACGTGAGTGCATCCCCCTCCTGAAGGGTGAACGTCTGGTCCTCCACCTGGACCTCGATCGTGCCCTGGAGGACGAAGCACACCTCGCATTCGCTCGGCAGGGTGTAGAGCGTGGAGCCGCCCGAGCCGCCGGCCGCGACCGCGGACTCGAGCACCGTCACGTAGCGCTCGCCGGCCGGCGTGATGAGCGTGTCCACCACCTCGGCCGCCTTGGGCAGGTCGGCGAACGTCGGGCGGTCGCTGCGCCGGACGAGCGTCGTCTGCGGGGTCTGGAATAGATCGGCCACCGACAGGCCGACCGCCTGGCAGATCCCGACGAGGCTCGCCACCGAGGGGCTGGTCATGTCGCGCTCGACGCGCGACAGGAAGCTTTTGGTGACGCCGCTACGGGCGGCGACGTCCCCCAACGAGAGGCGGCTCGCCTCGCGGGCGTGGCGCAGCCGCGCGCCGAAATGCAGTCCGTCGCGCCCATCGACCGCCACTAGTGTCTGCCCCCGCTCGATGACTGATTTTCGCCGCCGAGACAGCGGGGGCGCCCATTCGGCGAGGTCCCCGACGGCGTCGGGGCGGCCAGGGCGGCTGCGTATTCCGGGGCAACGACACCAACGAAGGAGCGGCAGGTGGATCGGCAAACGTCCCACGGAACGACGCCACGCAGCAGCGCGGGACGTTTGCCTTCCCCAGGAAGGTCAACGTCCCACCCATGCGCGGCCCCCAAGCGACGTGGGACGTTCGCCTTCCCCACGAAGGCGAACGTCCCAGCCAACCCGATTCTGGCGCGCCGAGGGACGTTTGCAGGCCATAGACGCGCGTAGCCACAGCTCACCGAACGCACCTTGGCCGACCCAGCCGTGCCCTGGTCATCGACTACGCCGAGCCGCGCGGAATCAACCATCTGGTGATGGGCCTCGGATTCAGAGCTGCGGTGAGGATCGAGCGCAGGCACGGGGACACCATATTTGCACCCCGGCACTACAGCGTCGCTCCGAGCCGCTCGTCACTGGCCTCGATCGCCGGCGCCTCGTCGCGCAGGTCCAGGGACCGTGACAGCAGCCAGTACGAGGTCCCGGCCACCGCCAGCCCGACGAGCCAGCTGATGTCGACATTCGAGAGCTGCTTGGCCAGCGGGCCGGTGTAGGTGAAGCCGGCGATGCCAGGCAGGACCATGAAGGGGATCTCGGCGAGGAAGCCGAGCGCATAGGCGGTGAGGCCGCGCCGGCCCCACGACCCGTAGATCCCGCGTGGCGTGAACAGGTCGGCGATCGCATAGTGGCCCCGCCGCACGACGAAGAAGTCCACAAGGTTGGTCGCCGTCCACGGCACGAGCAGGTAGAGCATGAGCGTCAGCGAGTTGAGCACCGTGGCAACCGCGCTGGACGAGATGCTGTCCGCGGTCACGTACCAGACGACGGTGAGCACCAGCACGGTGACGATCCGGGCCCGCCGCGTGGGCTTGATCCGCTTGATCGAGTCGATCGCGGTCAGCACGCTCAGCATTCCGCCGTAGGCGTTCATGCCCATCGTGGCGGCCAGCCCGGCGGCGAGCAGGATGGCGCTCACGGTCCCGAGCGGATGGAAGATGTTGTTGCCCGCCAGCTTGGTTCCGAGCAGCCCGTCGGTGGCGCCCAGCCGGATCGCCAGCCATGCTCCGAGCGCGATCAGCCAGATCGGCGACGCGGCGGCGCCGAAGAACACCGACCCGATCACCTTGCGCGACGGGGTGTTCTTCGGCAGGTAACGCGAGTAGTCCGAGACGTACGGCGCGTAGGTGATGTTGTACGCGGCCGCGGCGGAGAACTGGGCCATGAAGGCCGCCACCGTGAAGCCGAAGTGCTGGTGGGAGGCATGGCCTTGGGCGAGCCCGAGCAGGACCCCGATCGACAGGATCGTCACGATCGGCAGTGAGAACACGAGGATCACGCGGAACCACCCACAGCGGCGCCTGGTGCCACAGCCGGCCGTGCCGTTCGTCCTCGGGGACCCAGTCGATCGAGCGCTGCTCGATCTCGGCCGGCGGTGGCGCCTGCGTCCGCGGCACCGCCGGGTTCTCGGTAATCGTGGCCATCACGTCTCCTCTCCTCAGGGTCGCGAGGTTCGCCACGGTACACGAACGTTGCATCACGGTCAAGGCGCGCTCGCCGCCAGCGCGTCGGCGGGACGGCTAGTGGTCGGCGGCGCCGGGGATGCCGTGAACCGAATGCAGATCGGGCAGGTTGACGACGATCTCCTCCGGCGTGCTGCGGGCGAGGACGACGAGCGCCTCCTCGTCGGGCGAGGGGTTCTCCTCGCGGTGCGGAACCCAGGCCGGCACGTAGACGAAGTCACCGGGGTCGGTGTCCACGTGCTGCTCTCCGCCGTCGGCCAGGAAGACGAACCGCGGGTGCCCGGAGACGATGTAGATGCCGCTGTCGGCCTCGCCGTGATGATGGTCGGCCGAGCGCTGGTTTGGCGCCATCCGGTTGCCGCCCATCCACAGGTGCCGGGAGCCGGTGAGCCCGCCCGAGATGGCGGCGAACCGCTGCATGCCGGGCGTCTGCAGGGTGTCGGTGGTGCGGTCATCCGGCCGCGAGCGCACCACCGGACGGCGCCAATCGGGCACCGGAGCCGCCGCCGGATCGTCCACCGCGGTCATCGGTGGCAGTATGACGGGCCGGCACGCCACCGGCCCGATGCCGAGCCCACCCGTGACGGAGCACATCGCCCGCATCCCGCTGTGGCTGGACGTCTCCGCGGTGGCATTCGGCGCGATGCAGGGCGGCAGCTTCGGCGCCCAGTACCGGCACGAGAGCAACTTCGACCACCCGCTCAGGCTCAGATGCTGAGGCCGCCGTCGACAGTCAACGTGTGCCCGGTCATGAACGCGCTCTCGTCGCTGGCGAGGAACACCACGGCCTGGGCGATCTCCTGCGGAGCGGCGTGCCGGCCGAGCGGGATCATGCCCTCGAAGGCCTTGGCGGACTCCTCCGCCGAGGCGCCGATGGCCTCGACCTCGATCGCCTGCTGAAACTCGTTGTCGGTCGGCCCCGGGTGCAGCGTGTTGACCCGGATCCCTCGAGCGGCCATCTCCTTGGCGGCGGTCCGCATCAGCCCGACGACGGCGTGCTTGGAGGTCGCGTAGGCGGCGATCCCCTGATCGGAGGTGAGCCCGACGACGCTCGAGTTGATGATCAGGCTCCCGCCCGGCGCCATCGCGCGCAGCGCGTGCTGGGCGACGAGGAAGCTGCCGACGACGTTGACCGCCATCACCCGCTCGAACACGTCGAGCGGGTAGTCGGTGACCGGCGCGACCACGCCGAACACCCCGGCGTTGGCGAACGCGACGTCGAGCCGCCCGAACCGCTCCACCGTCAGGGCCACCGCCGCCTGCACCTGATCGGACCTGGTCACGTCCGTCGCCGCCCAGGCCACGTCGTCATCGCCGCCGATGGTCGCGGCCGTGCGCTCGAGCGCCGACGCGTCCAGATCGGCGATCAGAACCCGGGCGCCCGCCGCCACGAACGCTCGTGCCGTCGCCGATCCGATGCTGCCCGCGCCGCCGGTGATGAGCGCCACCTTGCCGCCGAGGCGCGGGGTCGATTCTGTCTGCACTGTCTCCTCCGTGGTCGGGGACTCGAGCCACGGTCTGAACCGGTCGGTCGCCACCGTCAGCGACACGCCCGCGAGCGCGGCGATCTCGCCGAAGCGGCGATGGAGATCGTTGACCTCGAGCACGCGTCGACGGGCCCATTGTCGCGGTTTGGGTTGTCTGCGCGCGGTGAGATTACGACCATGGGAGCCCCACCTATGCTTGGCGCGGTGACTAGCCGATACCCGCGCGCAGGGTCGCGGGGGGCGACCGCCGGGGCGAAGTGACGTCCGGCCCCGTCTTCACCCGCTCGATCCTCGATACCGCCCATGAGGCGTTCATCTCGATGGACGCGTCCGGGGTGGTGATCGACTGGAACCGGGCGGCCGAGCGGACGTTCGGCCTCGGCCGCGACGAGATCATCGGCCACGAGCTGGCGACGATCATTCCCGAGCGCGACCGCGCGGCCCACCGACAGGGCATCGCGAGCCCTCGTGCACGACATCTCGGACCGCAGGCTGACCGAGCAGGTGGTGCGGGCCATGCAATCGGTGACTCAGGCGACGGCCCGTGCCGACAGCCCACAGCTCGCCCAGGCGGCGCTGCTGGCCGAGCTCGGCGAGCACATGGGCTGGGAGGTCGGCGCCTACTGGCGCGTGGCCCCCGACGGCGTCCTCGAGCTCGCGCCACGCGATCGCCGTGTCGGTGGTAGCGCGTCTCCCGCTGCGTCAGGCCACCCCGCGCGGGCAGACGTGCTCGGCCGGGGTTGCCTGCTGGACGCGCAGCGAATCGGCGATGGGGCTGTTCGAGCGGGCCGACTTGGCGCTGTAGGCCGCCCAGCCGGCCGGGCGCAATCGCACGGTCGCCGCGGCCGACGGCTGACCACGCGGGCCAGCGCGGGCCAGCGCGGGCCAGCGCGCTCAGCCTGGAGTCAGGCGGACTCCACGGCCGCCGACTCGCCGAGGCCGAGCTCCTCGATCGCCTGCTCGCGCATCCTGAACTTCTGCACCTTGCCGGTGACCGTCATCGGGAAGCCATCCACGAGCTTGACGTAGCGCGGCACCTTGTAGTGGGCGATCCGGCCCTGGCAGAACGCCCGGACCACGTCGGCGTCCAGCCCGGAGCCGCCCCGCGGGATGACCCACGCCATCAGCTCCTCGCCGTAGCGCGCATCGGGCACGCCGATCACCTGGACGTCGGCGATATCCGGATGCGCGTAGAGGAACTCCTCCACCTCGCGCGGGTACACGTTCTCACCGCCGCGGATCACCATGTCCTTGATCCGCCCGACGATGTTGACGTAGCCGTCGGCGTCCATCGTCGCCACGTCGCCGGTGTGCATCCAGCCGTCGGCGTCGATCGCCTCGGCAGTGCGCTCGGGATCGTTCCAGTAGCCCGCCATCACGCTGTAGCCGCGGGTGCACAGCTCGCCGCCCGCGTCGCGCGGCACGGTGGCGCCGGTACCCGGATCGACCACCTTGACCTCGACGTGCGGGTGGACCCGGCCGACCGACCCGACGCGCTGGGCGACCGGGTCGTCGAACGCCGTCTGGGTGCTGACCGGGGACGTTTCCGTCATGCCGTAGGCGATCCCCACCTCGCTCATGTGCATCTGGTCCATGACCCGCTTCATCACCTCCACCGGGCAGGGCGAGCCGGCCATGATCCCGGTGCGCAGCGAGCTCAGATCAAACTCATCAAACCGGGGATGGTCGAGCTGGGCGATGAACATCGTCGGGACCCCGTACAGGGACGTGCAGCGCTCCTGCGCGCACGCCGCCAGCGTCGCCACGGGCTCGAACGCCGGCGCCGGGATGACCATCGCGGCGCCGTGCGTGGTGGCGCCGAGGTTGCCCATGACCATCCCGAAGCAGTGGTAGAACGGCACCGGGATGCAGATCCGATCGGCTGCGGTGACCCGGCAGCCCTCCCCTACGAAGTAGCCGTTGTTGAGGATGTTGCGGTGGGTGAGGGTCGCGCCCTTGGGAAAACCGGTGGTCCCGCTCGTGTACTGGATGTTGATCGGGTCATCGGGTGTGAGCGCGGCCGACCGGGCCCACAGCTCGTCCTCGGCGACGTCGCCGGCGTGGGCGAGGAGCTCGTCCCAGTCGGGCCCGTCGAGGAACACGACGCGCTCGAGCGCCGCCAATCGCCCGGACACCTCGGCAATCATCGCGCGGTAGTCCGAGGTCTTGAACGCCGGAGCGGCGATCAGCAGGCGGCAGCCCGACTGGGTGAGCGCGTACTCGAGCTCTGACGTGCGGTACGCCGGATTGACGTTGACGAGGATCGCGCCGATCTTCGCTGTGGCGTACTGGACGAGCGTCCATTCGGCGCAGTTCGGGCTCCAGATCCCGATCCGGTCCAGCGTGCACACGCCCGCCGCCATGAGCGCGCGGGCCAGCTCGTCGACGGCCGCGCCGAGCTCCGCGTAGCTGTAGCGCCGCCCCTGGGCGCACGAGATGAGCGCGTCACGATCGCCGAACCGATCCACGGTGCGATCAAGATTGGCGCCGATCGTCTCCTGGAGCAGCGACATTGTCGTGTCACCGCGTGCGTACGAATCAGTCATCGCCTCTCCTCGGTCGGCGTCACCGGCGCGATTCTACGACCGCACCGAGGCGACGGGAGTCGCCGATCCGGGGACTGTCCCATACTCCGATGACCATGCCGACGGCACCGACCCTCAACGCGCGCAGCGCCTGCTACGTCCTGCGCGAGGACCCCGAGCTCGCCGAGACGATCGATCCGGCTCTGGCCGCCCGCGCGCTGCAGGAGTGCGTGGCGGCCACCGTCCGCGTCCCGCGCGGCGGGTGGGATCCCTATGCGCTCAACGGCCGGATCGGCGATGGAATCGGGATGCTCGTCCTCCACGGTCGGCTGCTGCGCCGCGTCGGCGTTGACGGGCGATTCGGCGCCGAGCTGCTCGGAGACGGCGATCTGCTCCGTCCCTGGCAGGGCGAGGACGCGAGCCCGACGCTGCACCAGACCACCCGTTGGCGGGCGCTGGAGCCGACCTGGCTGGCGCTGCTCGACGAGGCTGCGGCCCGGCGGTTCGCCGCCTACCCACAGCTCACCGGCCGGTTGGTGGCGCGGGCGTTGGAGCGGTCACGGCACCTGTCGGTGAACATGGCGATCATCCATCAGGCACGGGTCACGGTGCGCCTCCACATGCTGTTCTGGCATCTCGCTGACCGCTGGGGACGCGTCCACCGCGACGGGGTCGTCCTGCCCATGCACCTCACCCACGCCGTGCTCGCCGATCTGGTCGCGGCCCGGCGCCCGACGGTCACAACCTCGCTCTCGGACCTCGCCCGACAAGGCCTGGTGCTCACCCGGGACCCGGGCTGGCTGCTCTCCGGCGAGCCCCCGGGCGAGCTGCTGGCGATCCAGGACGTCGCGGTGGCGGTCAACCCGGAACACTGAGGGGCTCGTCGGCGGCGCCGTCAGCCGCGGACCGTGAGCCGGGCGTGCATGCCGAGCTTCATGTGACCCGGCATGGAGCAGTAGAGCTCATAGATACCGGGAGACAGGTACCACGTCGCCTGGCGGATCCGCCCGGAGTCGGTGATCCCAACGCCCTGCGTGCGCCCCACCATGACGCCGCGCCGATCGAGCCGGCGAATCCGGACGTCGTGGGCATCCTGGCCGCGATCCCAGAGCTGCACGATCACCCGCCCGGGGTTGATCGTCGCGCGAGAGGGCCATAGTGACCACTCCTGCGCGTACACGAGCAGCCGTGCCGGCGGCGTCTCCACCTGGGCGCGAACCGGACCCGAGTAGCGCGGGGCGGGCCACACCATGGTGGCCACCGGGCCGGCCGCCACGGCCGCTGCGGCGACGGCGAGGGCGACCGCCACGGCCGCGACCATCACGATCAGGAAGCGGCGAGTGGTCACGTGACCACCGGATAGCGGGCGAAGCGGCCGGCGTCCGGGATGACGGCGGCGGCGTCCTGATCGAACCACTGCTCCAGCAGCGACGCGTACACGCCGCGGAAGTCGACGTTCTCGCGCTGGTTGCCGTTGGCGTCCAGGTCGGTCAGCGCCGGCCACTCGCCGACCATCCTGCCGGTGGTCCGCGTCCCGATCAGCATCGAGACGCCGGCGGCGCCGTGGTCGGTTCCGTGCGACCCGTTCTCCAGTGCCCGGCGCCCGAACTCCGACCAGACGTGGACGAGGACCCGATCGGCGATCCCGCGCGCCTCCAGGTCGGCCTGGAAGGCGGCGATCGCGTCGGCGATCACCGGCAGGCCGGCATCGAACGTCTGGGCCTGGGCGGCGTGGGTATCGAACTGCGTCTCGGGCGTCAGGGCGACGCAGCGCAGGGGCAGCCCCGCGGAGATCATCGCCGCCAGGCCGGCGAGACGCTGGGGGAAATCAGTGCCCGCCGAGGTCGGATATGTGACCGGGCTCGTGTAGGCGGCCTTCCCGTCGGCGGTGCGAAACGGCGCCAGCGCGCGCCGGACGGCTCCCACCTCGGAGGCGGCCTGCGCGACCTGCGCGATCGCCGGGTCGCGCGACCGCCGCAGCGCATCGCCGAGCGCCGAGGCGGAGTCCAGCGTCTGGGTGAACACGTCACCCCACACGTCGTTGAGCCACAGCTGGAAGGTCTCGGGCCGATCGATCGCCGCCACCGGGTTGATCGCGGTGGCCAGCGTCGGGTTCATCTCACTGTCCATCGACAGTCCCTGGAGTGGGTTGTCGGGGTTGCCGGCGATGTCGAGGTAGCGGCCCATCCAACCGGTGACCAGGCGCGTGTCCGCCGCGCCGACCTCCCAGTAGTGGCGCGAGGTGAAATGCGACAGGTCGGGATCGAGGTAGCCGATCCCCGGCATGACGGTCAGCTTGCCGGCGTCGTGGAGCTTGGCGAACGAGCTCACCGCCGGACCCCAGCTCAGCCTCGCGTCCTCGGTGAACGGCGTGGACTGCGATGGGCTGACGGCCAGCGTCGGGCGCAGCTTCTGATACGTCGGGTCCCCGACGGGCGCGAGCACCGACAGGGCATCGACGCCGCCGGCGAGGAAGATCGAGATGAGGATCGGGCTCGACGATCCCTGGGTCGTCGCCGCCTGGGCAACCCCCTCGGTGAGCGCCTGCCCGCCGAGGCCCAGCCGTCCGGCGCCGTAGACGGAGACGAGTCCACCCGCAGCGCCGAGCAGGAAGCGGCGGCGGTCCAGACCGGCACCCGCCGGCATCGGCATCCGCGGATCCCATTCTCGCGGGCTCGACCCGCGGCCGCTGGCGAGCGCGGCACGCATCGCCGCCGAGCGCGTGAAGCCGTCGCAGCAGTTGACCGGCGCCCGCGCCATCAGCACGTCTGCCAATCGGGCGTGGTCGGGATTAGCGCCTGGAGGGCGTTCTGACGCAGGATGCGGTAGCTGACCTGCTCCCAATCGGCCCTGATCAGGCCACCGGCGCGGCGGCTGAAGGCCAGCAGCGACTTCAGCGTGGCCGGCGACAGCTGCGGGTTGTCCCAGGCGTCCAGCGCCCGCCCCACCGCCTGCGATGGCGTCTCGTGGACCGGATAGTGCTTGTCATTGGGGTCGATGGACGTGTCCATGAGCGCGTAGTTGATCGCCTGAAAGCGGGCCGACCACCGCGACGTGTCCAACCAGTGGGTGTAGTCCCAGCCGGCCACGTTGGGCGGCTCGAACAGCCGCTGGCCGGTCTCGGTGCCGATCCAGGACCATGCATTGGTCTGGACCGTCTGCCCCCGCGCCCGGAGCAGGCCGGCGCAGTAGACGACCGGCGGAATCACCATTCGCGATCCCTGGTAGAACAGCGGGTGCCGCAGGATCGCCTCGACCAGCGGCCGGGTCTCGAAGCGGCTGTCGACATAGGTCCGGGCCAGAACCTCGAGCGTCGGGCCGGGGATCGGATCGCCGACGAAGTAGTCCCAGAGCTTGGACACCATGAACCGGGCATGCGTCGGATGGTTCACACAGAGCCGGCAGGTGTCGGTGTAGTCAAATCGGCCGCGGTGCCCGAAGATGCGCTTGACCCCGTCGTCGTGCAGCGTTGGGTCGAACCGGAAGTTGTAGGGCCCGTGGCCGTCGCTCCAGTCGTTGGTGAAGCCCGTCAGGGCCCGGGCCTGCTGGTGCACGTCCCGCTGGGTGTAGCCGCGGTCGGCGCCGAGCGTGAACAGCTCCATCACCTCGCGGCCGTAGTTCTCGTTCGGGGACCACTTCGTGTTCGCGGTCCCCGACAGCCACAGCAGCATCGCCGGGTCCCGCGTCACCTCCACCAGCAGATCGTGGAAGTTGCCCAGGGCGCGGGCGCGCATCATCCGGTTCTGCTTGAGCATCAGCGCCGCGGTGGCGCCGTCGATCGAGGTGGCGAACCAGCTGTGCCAGATGAGGGTCATGCGCTCGACCAGCTGCTGGTCGGAGCGCACCATCCGGTCCAGCCACCAGCAGTGGTCGTCGCCCCAGACATCGATCGGGTCCAACGGCTGCCCGGCCTCGCCGTGGGGCTCACGTCCGATCAGCGCCGCCGCCCCGGTGGGCCGGGTCAGCGAGGCGACTGCCCCGTCCACGCCCATCGCCGCCACGCGCTTGGCCTCGCCCGGCGTCGGGCCGAAGCCGGCCCGCCACAGCAGCCGGGTGGCGTGCTGTGCGGTGAAACGGCCACGGAGGGTCGCGATCGGGGAGCTGGGAATCGAGGACATGAACGGCGCGGACGGGCGAACCCGACCCGGTACTCACTTCATCGGCAACGTCGGAGACAGCCTTGACACGGGCGTTTGGCGCCGACGTTGCCCGGATGGCGTGACCCGGGATTCTTCCCGCGCGCGGCCCCGGAGAGCTCACGGGTGCGTAACTAGGTGGAAAACGCGCCCGAGGTGCGCAAATCCCGTGCGTTGCGGGCGACAGGAGCGCCCAAACCTCCTCAAACCACCCGGCCG
>DATCFW010000194.1:0-16472 GCA_036509295.1 Solirubrobacteraceae bacterium
CGGCCGCGCTCGGCACCAGGCGTCTCATCCTCGAGCTCGGCGCGGGTTCGCCTCCGTCCTGAACGACACGGCGGGATCCTCGCGCCGGGAACGCGGGCCGCGCTAAAGGCGCGCTGAGAAGTTGCTCATCGGCGCACCGTCGCCGACGACCGTCGCCGATGCTACGGTCGGGCTCCGGCCCGACGTGCCCATGCCGTCCGCTCGCCGGGCCGCCCGCGCACGGTGTTCGCAATCGAGCGCCGCGTGCCTCGTTCGCTGCTCTGGAGGCTCCCGCTGTGATCGACAATCCGTATGCGCGCATGACCCGGCGGCGCGTCCTCGGTGGCGCCGCCGTGGCGGGCGCGGGGGTGCTGCTGGCGCCGACCGCCGCGATGGCGCGCGAGCGCAGCGGCGGCCGCGTGTTCAGCCACTGGCTGGGCGAGCTGCGCGGCGCGTCGCCGCTGATCACGGCGCCCCGGCGGTTCGTACTCGCCGGCGTGCAGTGGGCGGCGCCGGACGGCGCCCGGATCGAGCTGCGAGCGCGCCGGCGCGACGGTGACTGGAGCCGGTGGGCGGTGGCCTCGGTCCAGGGCCACGAGCCTGACCGGCCGGCGCGGCTGGGGCAGCGGTTCGGCGAGCCGCTGTGGTTCGGCCCCGCTGATGAGCTGCAGGCACGCAGCGCCTCGGGCCGTGTCAGCGGTGTGCGGCTGCACTTCGTCGCGGCGGCGGCCGTCGCTGCCGAGCTCGGCACGGCCGACCCCCGCGGAGGGGCGGGCGGGCCGGTCTCGGTGGCGGCATCGCTGCCGCTGCCGCCGGCGGCACCGGTGCTGCCCGCCGGAGCCGGCCAGCCGCCGATCATCGCCCGCCGAGCGTGGGCGGGACCGCGCGACGGCCCCAGCGCCGGGCCGTACTACGGGTCGATCCGGCTCGCCTTCGTGCACCACACCGAGAACCCCAACGGCTACGCGGCCGGCGAGGTCCCGGCGCTGATCCTCGCCATCTATGACTACCACCGCTACAGCCGCGGATATTTCGACATCGCCTACAACTTCGTCATCGATGCCTTCGGGCGGATCTGGGAGGCCCGCGCCGGCGGCATCGACGAGCCGGTGATCGGCGCCCACGCCGGTGGCTACAACTCCGAGTCCACCGGCGTCGCGCTGCTCGGCTCATTCAGCTTCCAGTCCCCGACGACGGCCGCCGTCATCGCGCTGCAGCGGTTGCTGGCCTGGAAGCTGCCGCTGCACGGCGTCCCGGCGCTCGGCAAGGTCCAGGTCCAGGTCAGTGCGGCCGACGCGTTCTACACCCCGTTCGCGCCCGGCCAGCTCGTGCGGCTGCCGCGCATCGCCGGCCACCGGGACGGCGATCTGACCGACTGCCCCGGGAATGATCTGTACTCCCGGCTGCCGGCGGTCCGCTCCACTGTTGACCGGCTCGCTGGCTCCCCTCCGTCGCTCACGCTCGCCGCGTCGGCGAGCACCGTGACCCCGGCCACCCCGGTGACGCTGAGCGGCAGACTGACCTCAGGGACGGCGGCGGCCCCGCTCGCCCAGGCGCCGCTGGCGATCCAGACCGTGACCGGGATCGGCATCGTCACCACGGTGGCCACGGCCACCACCGCCGATGACGGCAGCTTTACCGCCATGCTGACCCCGCCGCGTTCGGTGGTGCTGCGGGCATTGCACGCCGCCACCCCGGCGATCGTCTCGGATCTGGTCGTGGTCGGGGTGACGCCGGTGCTCACGGTCGCCGCCCCTTCGACGAGCCCGTTGCGGGTCACCGGCACGGTCACGCCGGCCAAGCCCAGGGTGACGATCAGCGTCTACGCGCTGTCGGGCGGTCGCCGCCGGCTCGTCCTCACCGAGAAGGTCACCGTTCACCAGGGCCGCTTCGGCACGCGGCTGATGCTGCCGCGCCGTACGCGGCATGGCTCGTTGGTGATCGTCGCGCGGACCGCGGTGGACGTCGCCAACGCGGCCGGCGCCTCGCCGCCGCTGCGCGTGACGCTCTGAGCCCGGATCCGCCGATCCTGGGGTCGTCTCGCCGCCGGATGGCCGTCGCTATCCGCCATCGGCGTCGCTCATAGGGATCACCCTGATGGTGCTCCGCCGATGGCGCCTCGCTCGGCCCCCGACGTCGAGTCTCCGCCCAGTATCGGTGGATCCAGGCTGAGTCCGGTCAGGCGACCGGTGAGGCGACGTCGTCGCCCGGCGGGATCTTCGGGGACGTCCACGGCGCGCGCAGCCGCCGCTCGATCTCGGCGCCGAGCTGCCCGATGGGGACCCGGTCCTGGATCAGGCTGTCGCGATCGCGCAGGGTGACGGTCTCGTCCTGCAGCGACTGGTGGTCCACCGTCACCGCCCACGGGGTCCCGATCTCGTCCTGGCGGCGGTAACGGCGGCCGATCGCGCCCGAGACGTCGAGCTCGGTCTGGACCTGCTCGCGCAGCTCACGGTGGATGCGCTGCGCCAGCTCGGGCTGTCCGTCCTTGCGGACCAGCGGCAGTACCGCCACCTTGACCGGCGTGAGCAGGGGATGCAGACGCAACACCGTCCGCGACTCGCCCTCGATCTCGTCCTCGTCGTAGGCGTCGACGAGGAAGGCCAGCGTCGCCCGGTCAGCGCCGGCGGCGGGCTCGATCACATGCGGGACGTAGCGGTCCCCGGACGCGGTGTCGACGTACTCGAGCTTCTGGCCGGAGTGCTCGGCATGCTGGGTCAGGTCGAAGTTTCCGCGGTTGGCGATCCCCTCCAGCTCCTGCCACCCGATCGGGAACAGGTACTCGACATCGCTGGTAGCGCTGGAGTAGTGCGACAGCTCGTCGGCGTCGTGAGGACGCAGCCGCAGGTGATCGGCGCGGATCCCCAGCTTCAGGTACCACTCGTGGCGCTCGGTCAGCCAGTGCTCGAACCACCGTGGCGCCTCGTCGGGCGCCACGAAGAACTCCATCTCCATCTGCTCGAACTCCCGGGTGCGGAAGATGAAGTTCCCGGGGGTGATCTCGTTGCGAAAGCTCTTGCCGATCTGGGCGATCCCGAACGGCGGCTTCTTGCGGGAGAACTGGAGATAGTTCTTGAAGTTGAGGAAGATGCCTTGGGCCGTCTCGGGGCGCAGGTAGACGGTCGAGCCCTCTTCCTTGACCGCCCCGACGGTGGTCTCGAACATCAGGTTGAAGTCGCGCGCCTCGGTCAGGTCGCAGTCCGCGGTCTCGCCCGGATGCTTGGACGGCTTGCGCCCGCAGGCGGAGACCTCGAGGTGGTCGGCGCGGAAGCGCAACTTGCAGGTGCGGCAGTCGACCAGCGGGTCGGAGAACCCGGCGAGGTGACCGCTGGCCAGCCACGTCCGCGGGTGCTGGATGATCGCCGAGTCCAGCGCCACGACGTCGTCGCGCTCCTGCAGCATCGAGCGCCACCACTGGCCCTTGACGTTGTTCTTGAGCAGAACGCCGTAATGGCCGTAGTCGTAGCTGGAGCCGATCCCGCCGTAGATCTCGCTGCTCTGGAACACGAAGCCCCGCCGTTTGCACAGCGAGACGATCTTCTCCATGGTGACGGCGTCGTCGGGCATGACCTGCTCTTTGGCGGTTGACGGCGGACGAAGTGGTCGATGGTAGCCGGGTGAGGCCCCACCACCATGCCCCATTTGGCTGGCACTCTCGACCCGAGAGTGCCAGGGGTGTTGGCTATAGTCTCAGGCCGGATGCCGACCTACGAGTACCGCTGCAAGAAGGGCCACAACTTCGATGTGATGCAGCGAATGAGCGATGACCCGGTGACCACGTGCGAGGTCTGCGGAGCGCCGGTGGCGCGGGTGTTTCACCCGATCGCCGTGCACTTCAAGGGGTCCGGCTTCTACAACACCGATTACGGCACCCGCCAGCGCTCCCGCGAGATGAAGGAAGCCAAGGAGGGGAGCAAGAGCGAGAGCGCGAACTCGAGCTCGAGCTCGGGCGACTCCAAGTCGGGCTCCAATTCCGACTCGGGCTCCCATTCCGACTCGGGCTCCAAATCCGACTCGGGCTCCTCCACGTCGTCGGACTCGGGCGCCAAGAAGTCCGAGGCCAAGACCTCCTCCAAGGCCGACTGACCGGTCAATCGGCCGACGTCGGTGACTCCGGCGTCAGCCGTTGAGCAGCTTCGATACGGCTCGGCGGATCGCCGCCTGAGCCGACGGGGACTGGACGTCGGGTAACGGCAGGTGATTCTGCTGGAGGATGTCGGTCGGGGCCGAGCCGCCGACCTCGGCCGCGGCGAACAGCGTCAGGAGCGTCGGGCCGCCCATGTCGGTCCGGACCGCCTGGGGCGCGTCCCACGAGGCCCACGGGAGCCGGAAGAAGATTGACGGCGACACCAGCCTTGACTTGATCGAGTTGAGGATCTGCTGCTGGTAGGCCTCACGCGTCAAATCGTTGCTGGCGGCGTTGCAGGTGTTCTCCCGCGTGCGGGCGAGCGTGAGCGCGTCGCGGCCGTCGAGGTGATGGACGCCCGGCCGCAGATCGAGCGTGAAGCCGCCCTTCTGCACGCCGCCGCTGATCTGAGAGCAGATTCGTCCCGTCTTGACGTCCACCCCGCCGATGGCGTCGATGAACTTGGGAAAGTTCGCCAGGTTGACGATGATCAGGTGGTTGATCTTGACCCCGGTCAGGTTCTCGACCGTCTTGATCGCCAGTGCCGGTCCGCCGAATGAATAGGCGGCGTTGATCTTATTCGTCGTCCCGTATCCGGGAATCGGCGCGATCGTGTCGCGCGGGATGGACAGCCGCCGGGAGGTCCCGGCGCCGATCCGCCACAGCATCATCGTGTCCGAGCGGATCCCGCCGGCAAACGCCCCCGGCTCCTTGGAGCCCGGCGGGCGCTGATCGGTGCCGATCACCAGCACGGTGTCGGTGGAGGTGAGCATGTTGGCCCCCGGGGTCAGCGCCGCCTGGACGGAGTTGGGGACCGAGCCGCTGCGGATCTGCGCGCTCACCAGGAACAGCACGAATGACAGCAACAGCCACGCGACCACCGCGATCAGCAGGTACTTGAGCGCCCGGCGGACCGTCCACCGCCGCCGCCACCATCGCACTCCGCTCTGCCGCCGCCGGCCGGGCTCCGGACCGCCGCCGCGACCTCCGCCGCCACCGCCGCCACCACCACCCCCGTCGCGCCGGCGCTCGGCGTCGATCGCCTCCTCGCCGCTCAGGCGCGCACGCAGCCCCTTGGGGACCGAGCGGTACAGCCGGTAGGCGCGCTCCTCGGATTTGGATCGATCCTCTCGGTCCGGTCCTCCTCCCCGATAAATCCGGTACGACGGATCGTCGGTGGGCGCTCGATTTCGGGGTTCTTCGGACATCGAGCTCTGCATATAGTGACGACATGCCAGCGCGGCGCATCATCGGCGTCGACCTGGGCGGTACCAAACTGCTCGCCGGCGCGGTGGACCCAAGCTTAGGCGTTCACTACCGCGTGCAGCGCGCCGTTACGGGTCTGCCACAACGCGCCCTGCTCGACATGGCCGTGGACGCGGTCACCGAGGCGCGGGCGTCCGCGGGGGCCGAGGTTACCGCCGTCGGGTTCGGGCTGCCGGCGGTGATCGACGTCCGCACCGGCAACGTGGTCGTCGGGGCGCACACGCCGCTGGCCGACCTGGCCTTCGCCGACGTGATGGTCGAGCGGCTCGGGCTGCCGGTGTTCGTCGACAACGACGGCAACAACGCGGCGCTCGCCGAGCACCGCGCCGGCGCCGCGCGGGGCGCCACCGATGCGATCATGCTCACGCTCGGCACCGGGATCGCCGGCGGGCTCATCCTCGGCGGCCGGCTGTACCGCGGCGCGCGGGGCGGGGCGGGGGAGCTCGGTCACATGGAGATCGACTATGACGGCGCCCCCGACGCGGACAACTGCCCGGGACGAGGCTGCGCGGAGATGTTCGTGTCGGGGCGGGCGCTCGCCCGCGAGGCCGACCGGCTGGCGGCGCAGCGCCCCGACTCGGGACTGGCTCGGGCGGTCGGCGAGGGCCGGACCCTGGCCGGCCCGCTGGTCACCGAGCTCGCTCATGACGGCGATCCGGCGGCGATTGAGGCGGTGGAGTTGATCGGGACGCGTCTGGGCGTCGTCATCACGAGCCTGGTCAACATCTTCAACCCCGAGGTGGTGGTGGTCGGCGGCGGGATGATCGCCGCCGGCGAGCTGCTGCTGGCGCCGGCGCGGGCGGTGGTCGCCGAGCGCACCTTCCCGTTCCTGAGCGAGGGACTGCGGATCCTTCCCGCCCGGTTCGGCGTCGAAGCGGGAATGATCGGCGCCGCGGCGCTCGCCTACGAGGGCATGGCGGCGCTCGAGGAGGCGGCGCCGTGAGCGGAAGGCTCGTCGTCTGCCCGACGCCGATCGGCAACCTCCAGGACATCACGCTCCGGGTGCTGGCGGCCCTGCGGGAGGCCGATGTCGTCGCCTGCGAGGACACCCGGCGCACCCGTGTGCTCCTGGACCGCTACGGGGTCGGCGGCACGCTCGTCAGCTACCACGAGCACAACGAGCGCGCCCGCGCCGAGGACCTCGTCGGCCGGATGCAGGCCGGCGCGGTGGTTGCGCTCGTGTCCGATGCCGGCATGCCGCTCGTCTCCGATCCGGGGCTGGTGCTCGTCCGCGCGTGCGTCGCCGCCGGCCTCGGGGTGGAGGTGCTCCCGGGTCCGTCGGCGGTGCTCAGTGCGCTCGTCGCCAGCGGCCTGCCCGCCGAACGCTGGCAGTTCGTCGGCTTCCTCCCACGCAAGCAGGGCGAGCTGTCGCGGGTGCTGTCGCTGCCCGAGACGCTCGTCGCATTCGAGTCCCCGCGGCGGCTGGCGGCGACGCTGGCGACGCTCGCGGCCTTGGACCCGGAGCGCCCGGTGGCCGTCTGCCGCGAGCTGACCAAGATCCACGAGGAGATCGTTCGCGGCTCCGCCGCCGAGCTGGCGGAGCGCTTCGGGGAGACCCAGCCGCGCGGAGAGATCGTGCTCGTCGTCGGTCCGGCCGCGCCGGCCGCGCCGGGCCTCGACGCCCCGCTGCATGCCCTCCGGCGCCTGGTCGACGCCGGCGCCAAGCGGCGGCCGGCGGCGACCGTCGTCGCCGAGCTCACCGGGGTGAGCGCCAACGCGCTGTACCGCGCGCTCACCGAGGACCAGGGCCCACGACCTCAGCGCTCGACGAAGTAGCTGCCTGAGCCCTGGCCGCTGGAGAAGTAGCGGCTGGTGACGGTCTTCTTGCGGGTGAAGAAGTCGACGGCGTCGGGTCCGTGGGCGTGCAGGTCGCCGAGGAAGGAGTCCTTCCAGCCGCTGAACGGGAAGAACGCCACCGGGGCGGCGACGCCGATGTTGACGCCGATCATGCCGGCCTCCACGTCGTGGCGGTAGCGCCGGACCGATGCTCCGGACTCGGTGAAGATCGAGGTGCCGTTCCCGAACCGGCTGGCGTTGACGATCTCGATCGCCTGATCGAGTGACTCGGCGCGGATGACGGTGAGCACCGGGCCGAACACCTCCTCCTGAGCGATCGCCATCTCCGGTGAGACGTCGTCGAGGATCGTCGGTCCCAGGAACGCGCCGGCGGGGTCGATCCGGTCCCCGCTCACCCCGCGCCCGTCCACCACGAGCGTCGCGCCATCCGCGACGCCGCGGGCGATCCAATCGGCGATCCGATCGCGGGCGGCGCACGAGATGACCGGGCCGACGTCGGACGTCTCGTCGATCCCGTCACCGACGTGCAGCGCGCGGGTCGCATCCACCAGCGGACCCATCAACTGCTCGTGGGCATCGCCGACGGTGACCACCGCCGAGCCCGCCATGCACCGCTGGCCGGCGGCGCCGAACGCTGACCCGAGGATCCCCTCGACGGTCTTGTCGATGACGGCGTCGGGCATGACGACCATGTGGTTCTTGGCGCCGCCCAGCGCCTGCACCCGCTTGCCGGTCTTCGCCGCCCGCTCGTAGACGATCCGCGCGACCGGCGCCGAACCCACGAACGACACCGCGTCGATCCCGGGATGGTCGAGGATTCCCTCGACCACCGCACGGCCGCCGTTGACGAGGTTGACGACCCCGGCGGGCAGGCCGAGCGCGTCGAGCTCCTCGAACGCGATCTGCTGGGTGAGCGGCACCTGCTCGGACGGCTTGAGGATGAACGTGTTCCCGCACGCGATCGCGAACGGCAAAAACCAGAACGGCACCATCGCCGGGAAGTTGAACGGCACGATCGCCGCGCACACCCCCACCGGCTGACGGATCGTCTCGGCATCGATGTTGCGGCTGACGTCCTCCAGGACGCGACCCTGCATCGTCGTCGGGATCGCGCAGGCCGCCTCGACCATCTCGATCATCCGGCCCACCTCGGCCGAGGCGTCGGCGATCGTCTTGCCCATCTCGGTGGTCACCGAGCGCGCGAGGTCATCGCTGCGCGCCACCAGCCGCTCGCGCAGATCAAACAGCTTGCGCGCGCGGGCGATCGTCGAGACGGCGCGCCACTCCGGCAGCGCGGCACGCGCGGCAGCGACGGCCGCGTCCAGATCGGCCGCGCCGGAAAGCGGCACCCGCGCCAGCGTCTCGCCGCTCGCCGGGTTGGTGACGTCGAGCACCTCGGTGGCCGACTGTGCCGGGGTCCAGCGACCGGCGATGTAGTTCTCCAAGACGCGGGTGGCGGTGGCGGACATGGGTGCTCCTACGGGTTGCGGACCGAGCCGGGCTCGCTTGGCGCTCACTGTAGACCCGCCGCTGCTGCCGCCGCGGATAGCCTTGAGGTGAGGTCATGTCCTTCTACATCACCACTCCGATCTACTACGTGAACGCGCAGCCGCACCTCGGTCACGCGTACACGACGATCGCCACCGATGTACTCGCCCGCCACATGCGACAGCGCGGGGACGACGTGTTCTTCCTCACCGGCACCGACGAGCACGGCGAGCCGGTGGCCGACGCCGCCCAGGCCCAGGGGGTCACCCCCCAGGAGCTGGCCGATCGCAACGCCGAGCATTTCAAGGCGCTCGCGCCGCGGCTCGACGCCTCCAACGACTTCTTCATCCGCACCACCGACGAGGAGCACAAGCGCCGCGTCCAGGAGGTGCTCCAGCGGGTCCACGACAACGGCCACACGTACAAGGGGCTGTACGAGGGCTGGTACTGCCCGCGGTGCGCGGACTTCAAGGTCGAGAACGAGATCGCCGAGGGCAACACGTGCCCGATCCACGAGATCGCACTGGAGCGCCATCAGGAGGAGAACTGGTTCTTCCGGCTCTCGACCTTCCAGGAGCCACTCGAGCGCCTGTACGCCGAGCATCCCGACTTCGTCATGCCGTCGGTGCGCTACAACGAGGCCCGATCGTTCATCGACTCGGGGCTGCAGGACATCTCGCTCAGCCGCAAGCGGCTGAAATGGGGCGTGACCGTGCCGTGGGATCCGGATCACGTCTTCTACGTCTGGTTCGACGCGCTGCTCAACTACTACACGGCGCTGTTCTATGCGCCCCCTCCGGCGAAGCCGGGCGCGCGCGACCTTGTCGATCGCTTCTGGCCGGCGACGTTCCACATCATCGGCAAGGACATCCTCAAGTTCCACACGGTGTTCTGGCCGGCGATCCTGATGGCGGCGGAGCTGCCGGTACCCGAGCACGTGTTCGTCCATGGCTTCCTGCTCGGCGCGGATGGTCGCAAGATGAGCAAGTCGCTCGGCAACGTGCTCGACCCGTTCGAGGTCATCGACGAGCTCGGCACCGATGCGCTGCGCTTCTACCTGATGCGCGACGTGCCCTTCGGTGCCGACGGCACCGTCGGGATGGACGCGGTCCGGGCCCGCTACGAGTCCGAGCTCGCCAACGATTACGGCAACCTGGCCAGCCGGACGATCGCCATGATCCACCGCTACCGGGACGGCGTCGTGCCCGACGCCGGCACCGACCCGGAGCTGGCCCGGGAGTTCGACGGCCTGTGCGAGCGCGTGTCGGACCTGCTGGATCGCGCCGAGGTGACGACCGCGCTGGAGGAGATCTGGCAGCGGGTGCGCCGCTGCAACCGGTACGTGGAGGAGCGGGCACCGTGGCAGCTGGCCAAGGACCCCGGGGCCGCCGGCGCGTTGGATCAGACGCTGGCCTCGCTGGCCGAGGCGCTGCGCGTGATCAGCGTGCTGCTGGCCGCCTACATCCCGGCGACGACGGCCAAGCTGCTGGACACCTTGGGCACGCCGGACATCTCGATCGCCGGCGCCGCGTTTGCCGCCACCGGCGGCGGTCGCTCGGTCGCCGAGTTGGCGCCCCTGTTCCCCAAGCGGGCCTGAACCGGCCCGCCCCCGCGTGATTGACAGCCACACCCACCTCGACGTCTGTGAGCCGCCGACCGCCGAGCTCGTCGCCGCGGCCGTCGACGCCGGCGTCACGCGGATGGTGACGGTCGGGACCGACGGCGCGTCCTGTCGGGCGGCCCTCGCCGCCGCCGAGGATTTTCCCCAGGTGTACGCGGCGATCGGCCGCCACCCCAACTCCGCCACCGGGTTCGACGACGCCGACTTCGCCGAGCTCGAGGCGCTCGCCGCCCACGAGAAGTGCGTGGCGATCGGCGAGACCGGCCTGGACTACTACCGTGACTACGCCCCCGCCGAGGATCAGCAGCGCGCGTTTGCGGCCCAGATCGAGCTGGCCCGCGCCGTCGGCAAGCCGCTGGTGATCCACACCCGCGCCGCCGACGATGACACCCTGGCGCTGCTCGCCAAGTGGGCGGATGGCCTGCGCGTGATCCTCCACTGCTTTTCGATGTCGGCCCGCGTGGAGGAGTGCTTGGCGCACGAGGACTGGTGGTTCTCGTTCGCCGGGAACGCGACGTATCCGAGCGCCGGGGACCTGCGGGCGGCGGCGCTGCGCGTGCCGGCCGACCGGCTGCTGGTCGAGACCGACGCCCCCTACCTGTCCCCCCAGCCCGTGCGCGGCAAGCCCAACCAGCCGGCGAACGTCGTCGCGACGGCGCAGGCGATCGCGGTGCAGCGGCGCGTCTCCTACGCCGAGCTCGAGCGCGCGGTGGACGCCAACGCCGCGACCCTGTTCGGATGGTGAGTGCGCGCTCGGCGCGCCAGCGGGAGCTCGGTCAGAACTTCCTGATCGATCGCAACATCCTCGGCGTCATCTCGCGGCTGGCGGCGGTCTCGCCCGAGGACGTGGTGCTCGAGATCGGCGGCGGGCCCGGGGTGCTGTCGGCGCACCTGGCCCCGCTCGTGTCACACCTGCACGTCGTCGAGGTCGATCACCGGCTGCGCGACGGGCTGGCCGCCGCGGTCGCCCCATTCGACAACGTCACCCTGCATTTCGCCGATGCGCTCGCCGTCGACCTCGCGGCGCTCGCCCCGCCGCCGAACAAGGTCGTGGCCAACCTGCCGTACGGGATCGCCGCCACCATCATCCTGCGCACGATCGAGACGCTGCCCGGCGTGACCGAGTGGGTGGTCATGGTCCAGCGTGAGGTGGGCGAGCGGTTCGCGGCGGCGCCCGGACGCGGCGCCTACGGCGTGCCGTCGGTGCTCGCCCAGCTCGCCTGCGAGGTCAGGGTGCTGCGCCCCGTCTCGCGCTCGGTGTTCCGCCCGGTGCCCAACGTCGACTCGGTGCTGCTCGGCCTGCGGCGCACCGGCCCCGGCGCCGAGCCGGAGCTGCGGGCGCTCGTCCACGGTGCGTTCGCGCACCGGCGCAAGGCGCTGGCGGGCTCTCTGGCGCTCACTCAGGGCTTCGGGCCCGATGTGCGCACGCGCACGCGGGCGGCGCTCATCGTCCTCGGCCATCCCGCTGACGAGCGGGCCGAGCGGCTGGCCCCCGACGAGTTCCGCGCCCTGCACGCCGCGCTGGCGTCGTGACGGTGCTCGCCACCGAGCGCGCGCCGGCCAAGATCAACCTGTGCCTGTTCCTGGGGCCGACCCGCGCCGACGGCCGCCACGAGCTGGTGACGCTGTTTGACTCAATCGAGCTGGCCGACGAGCTCGAGGTCGCGGCGGCCGCCGCCGACGAGGTGGTGTGCGAGGGCGTCGACGGACCCAATCTGGTCGCTGACGCCCTGTCCGCACTCCGCGCGATCGGCTGGTCCGCCCCGCCGGTGAGGGTGCGGATCCGCAAGCGGATCCCGGTCGCCGCCGGCATGGGCGGCGGCTCGGCCGACGCGGCGGCGATGCTGCGGCTCGCGCCGCGCCTGGCGCCGGTGGCGCAGGGCGTGATCGCCGTGATCGCCGCCCGCCTCGGGGCCGACGTGCCCGCCCAGCTGCACCCGGGACCCAGCCTCGGCACCGGCGCCGGCGAGGTCCTGGAGGTGCTGCCGGCGCTGGCGCCGTACGGCGTCCTCGTGCTGCCCCAGCCGTTCGCGCTGTCCACCGCGGACGTCTACCGCGAGGCCGACCGGCTCGGTCTGGCGCGCCCGGCCGATGAGCTGGCGCGGCTGCGTGCGCGGCTGGCGGCCGCGCTCCCGGAGGCGATTGCGCCGGAGCTGATGGTCAACGACCTGCAGCCGGCCGCGCTGTCGCTGCGCCCCGAGATCGCCGGCGCGCTGGATCGCGCCCGTGACGCCGGCGCCGACGCGGCGATCGTGTGCGGCTCGGGCCCGACCGCGATCGGCATCTTCCGCGGGCCCACCGGCGCCGATCGCGCCCGCGACGCCGCCGCGCGCCTGGCCAGCGCGCACGCCGTCGCCGTCGCCGCGCCGCCGATCGTCAGGACTCACGTCTGAGACGAGCCCGCAAAGGGGTCCGTGCCTCGACGCCGAACGAGTGATCGTTTTCCCGCAATTTGCGCGCGTCTTTCGGATCCCCGATGGCCCGGGGACCCGCCGCCGCCGCCGTTCGGCACAATCAGGGTTTCCGAGTTGTGAGCAATACCACCGTCACATACCTCGTCGGCGCCGGCTGCGCGGCGATCGGACTGATCGCCTACCTGATGCTGGTCGTCGTGCCATCGGTGACCGCCTATCGGCGTCCGGTGCAACGCGTCGCTGCCGTCGTGCTGTCCGTCTACGTCCTCGCGGCCTTCATCGGCGCCGGTGTTCTGCTGGGCGCGCTGATCATCCTCGAGTGGCCCCGGTTCTTCTGAGTAGCTCAGGGTGACCGAGGTGGCCGAGAGCGCTGAGCGCGGCTCATCGCGCACCCCCGACCTCGGGGCCTTCGCTGCGATCACCGACGCCGTCGAGTCGGGCGCGGGCCTGCCCGAGATCCTGCGGACCGCTGCCCGTGCACTCGATGCCAGCCTCATCCTCATCGATCGCTCGGCGAGCGTGCTCGCCGTCGCCACCCGCTCGCCCGCCGACGAGCGCTCGCTGATGCGCGGCGCCGACGACGTGACCACCCTCGAGCTCCGCGTCGCCGACTCCCCGGTCGGCCAGCTGCGGATGCGCAGCCGTGACCGCACTCCGGACGGCGCGCTGTTGCGCCTGGTGACGACGCTCATCGCCTCCGAGGTCGAGCGCGTCCGCGCCCCGGAGCGCGCCTCCGAGGCGGCGGCCGCCGCCTTCCAGCGCGCCGTGCTCGGGCGCCAGATCGACGATCGCGAGGATCTCATCGTCCGCGGCAAGGAGCTCGGCACCGACCTGAGCGCCGGCGCCAGCGTGGCCGTTGTCCGTGCCCACGCCCGCAGCCCGACCGAGGACGACTGGCGCCGGCGCCTGCTGGCGGTGGCCTCGCGCGGAGCGCGATCGATCGCGTCGGGGGCGATCGCCACGCCGACGGACATCGACGCCGGCGAGGTCGTCGTGCTCGTTCCCGACGCCGACGGCGAGACCGGGCGGCGCACGTCCGCCGCGGTCCTGCGCGAGCTCGAAGCCGGCCTGGCCGGGTTCGCCTTCGCTCTGGGGCGCAGCCGCCGGGCGGAGAATCCACTCGACCTCCAGCGCGCCTACAACGAGGCGCTGCTCGCGCTCAACGTCGTCGAGGGCGATTCCGAGCGCACCGAGCTCGCCTACGAGGAGACCGGCACCTACCAGCTGCTGCTGCCGTACATGAGCGACCCGGCTGAGCTCAAGCGCTTCTATCAGGAGACGGTCCGTCCCCTTGTCACCTACGACGAGCAGTACGAGACCGACCTGCTGGGGACGCTGGCGACGTTCCTGGACTGCGACGCCAACGTCAACGCCACCGCATCGCGGCTCATCACCCATCGCCACACGATCCGCTACCGCTTCGAGCGCGTGCGCGAGCTCACCGGCCTCGACGTGTCCTCCACCGACGGTCGCGAGAAGCTCTCACTCGGGCTCAAGGCGATGCGCGTGCTGGCGATTCCGGCACCGCGCGGCCCGGCGACCGAGCCCGGCGCGGGCGCTGGCCGCGTTCCGCGGTAGTGCTGCACTAGACCCCGAGGCGCGTTAGTTAGCGCTCGTCGAGCGCCCGCTGGGTTGCGGCGGCGATCAGTTCGCCGGCGATCGCCAGCGCCGCGACGTCACGGCAGGCCCGGGCCAGCACGAACGCGCCCTCCAGCGCGGCGATCATGGCGATGACCAGCTCCCGCGCGGTCTCATCGCTCAGCCCAGCGGCAGTGAAGCGGGGGAGCCCGGCGCTGATCCAGCTCTCGAACACGTCGGCGCACGCCTCGCGCATCGGCTCGCTCGTACTCGAGACCTCAAGCGCGACCGTCGCGATCGGGCAGGCGTCGGCGTAGTCGGTCTCCCACAGGTGCTCGGCGGCGCCGGTGAAGAACGCCCGCACGGCGGCGACAAGGTCGGGCGCCGGATCGAACACCGCCGGGATGAGCAGCTCGTACAGGCTCCCGGAGTGGCGGATCGCCTCCGCGCCGAGCTGCTCCTTGCCGCCCGGGAAGAAGTGGTAGATCGAGCCGAACGGCGCCTGGGCGGAGGTGACGATCTGCTTGACCCCCGTTGCGGCGTATCCCTGACGGCGTAGCAACTCGGCGCTCGCATCGACGATTCGCTCCCGTGTGTTCGACATCGATGCGGCTCCTCCGGGCCTGCCGTGCGGCCGCCCGCACTGCCGAGGCCGACCTGCCGACAACGCCACGCCGGTCGTCGAGCATCGCCCGCCAGGCCTTGCACGAATGGATAGATCGCTCTATTCTATCGCTAGAGCGATCGATCTACGAGGACGGACATGCAATCGTGGCTGGCCAAGAAACTGATCACATACCTGATGCGACGCACCCGGACGGGCGACGTGGGACCGACGCTGATGCTCGATGCGCCGGATGTGACGCTGACCTTCCCCGGCCAGAACTCGTGGTCGGGCGTGTTCCGGGGCAAGGACGAGGTCAGCCGCTGGCTGCGCCGCCTGGCCGCGGTCGGGATCCAGACATTCCCCGACGAGGTGGTCGCGACCGGCTTCCCCTGGCGGACGACGGTGTGCATCCGCGGCTATGACCATCTCCTGGACGCCGACGGCCGCACGGTCTACGAGAACCGGTTCGTGATCTGGGGCCGGATGGCGTGGGGCCGGCTCCAGGAGTACGAGGTGTACGAGGACACGCACAAGGCCAACGAGCTTGATGCGTACCTCCAGGAGCATCGCCCCGAGCTTGCCGCCGCCTGACGGCGGTCGTCCCCGCTGACGGGGACGACCCGCTGAAGTAGCATCGCGCGCCATGCCGATCGCGATCATCACCGGATCGGGAACCCACTCGCTGCCGGGCTTGACGGCTGCCGAACCGATCGAGGTCAAGACGCCGTTCGGGCCCGTCACGGTGTCCCGCGGGGAGCTCGCCGGCGTCGCCGTGATCCACATCTCCCGTCACGGCCCGGGTCATGTGCGGCTCTCTCATCAGGTGACGCATCGCGCCGACATCTGGGCGCTGGGTCACCTCGGTGCCACCGCGGTCATCGGCGCCACCGCGTGCGGGGCCGTCGACGCGTCCGTGCCGCTCGGCTCGCTCGTCGTCTTCGACGATCTGCACTTCAGCTCCAACCGCCTGCCGGACGGATCGCTGTGCACGTTCTTCGTCGCCCCGGGGGATCCGGCGCGCGGGCACTGGATCCTCCACGGCGGCCCATTCTCCGCCGGCGTGCGCGAGGCGCTGGTGGCGGCGGCAGCCGAGGCCGGGCACCCCGCGCGGGACGGCGGCACGTACGGCCATGTCGACGGCCCCCGGTTCAACACTCCCACCGAGATCGCTCAGCTCGCCGCCTGCGGGGTGGTCGCGGTCAGCCAGACCGGCGGACCCGAGACGGTGCTGTGCGGAGAGCTGGAGCTCCCGTTCGCGCTGATTGGATTCGTCACCGACTACGCCAACGAGGTCGTCCCCGGCGAGCCGACGCCGATCGCGACGCTCCGCGAGCTGATGGGCACGAGCTCGTCGGTGTTCGCCGCCGTGCTGTCGGGCGCGGTCACCCGGCTGGCCGCCGCCGACCGATCGCCGCAGCCGGGCGGCACGATGTTCCGGTTCGAGCAGGGCTAAGCCCGATGGCCGCTCCGCCGGCGCCCGGGGCCGTGCTGGTGGTGGTGGGCCGCGACGGCGCCCGCCCACTGCGCCCGGAGCTGGCCGAGCTGCTCGGCGCGCCGGGGACCGTCGCGCTCGAGCGTGAGCTGATCGACCGGGCG
>DATCFW010000195.1:0-2494 GCA_036509295.1 Solirubrobacteraceae bacterium
GGGCGGCGACGAGACAGGCGATGAGCCCGAGCAGGCGACGAAGGCTCCGCTCCGGAAGCCGTCGTTGCAGCCGCGCTCCGCAATAGCTGCCGGCGAAACCGCCCGCGCCGAGAAAGGCGCCCAGGACCCACTCGGGCGCGACCGCCCCGGAGTGAGTGAGTTGCAGCGCCTGGTAGGTGCAGATGCCGGCGATCGAAGTCAGAAACGTCGCCGCCAGCGTCGCCGGAGCGACCTCGTAGACCGAGTACCCGACGGCGATCAGGATCGGGGCCAGGATCGAGCCGCCGCCGATCCCGTAGATGCCGCCGATGATTCCGACGATAAGCGCGAGCAGAACCGTCATCCGCCGGTGGCGGCTCGTCGGCTCCGGTCGCGGCCGGGGGAGATTCTGCGCGCCCACCAGCAACCAGAGCCCAAGCGGGAGCAGGACGAGCGCCGCGATGACCGTGAAACTGCGCGAGCCCGAGAAGACCTCGACTCGCAGGATGGCGCCGACGACGACTCCCGGTAGGGTGCCCGCGATCAGGAGCCGCGTCAGCGGACCTCCCAGACGCTGCTCGGAGCCAAACCGCAGCAATCCTCCTGGCGTGGCCGCGACGTTGAACAGCAGGTTGGTCGGCGTCACCGCTGGGCTGGGGACATGCAGAACGCTCAGCTGGATCGGCAACAGCAGGACGGCCCCGGAGACGCCGGCGGGGGTCGTCAGGACCGCGAGCGCGAACGCGAGCGACGCGCCGACGGGCCATTGCCAGGGCATCGCGGCAGCCTAGTCCGATGAAACACCTCTGTCAGCCCATCGCGGCCATATCCGCGGTCTCGGACGCCGATCCGCGGTCTCGGACGCCGGCTTGACGACTTTGCGATGCTGCAGTCATGAGCGACCGGGAACCCTCCTGCACCCACCTGAGCACCATCGAGATCACCCAGCTGCCCGAGTCGGTCGACGGCTGCGAGGACTGCCTGCGCGAAGGCGGGGTGTGGCTGCACCTGCGGATCTGCCTGGAGTGCGGACACGTCGGCTGCTGTGACGACTCCCCCAATCGTCACGCCACCGCCCACGCGGCGGCCAGCTCGCATCCGCTCATCCGCTCGTTGGAGCCCGGCGAGGACTGGTGCTGGTGCTTCACCGACGAGCTCGGCATGCTGATCCCCGAGATCACCGGCGAGACGCGGATTCCGCCCTCGCCGATGCTGTCCTAGCCCGCTCGTGCCGACCGAGCAACATCGCGCGACGATCCTCGCCGTGGACGATGAGCCGACGGTGCTCGCTGCCGTCGCGCGTGACCTGCGTCGCGGCTTCGGGGAGCGCTACCGGATCATGCGCTCCGGCTCGGGCACCGAGGCGCTCGACCTGCTGGGCGAAATGCGCCGGCGCGGGGAGAACCTGGCGTTGATCGTCGCCGACCAGCGGATGCCGGGCATGGAGGGCACCGACCTGCTGGTCAAGGCGCGGCAGATCTACCCCGAGGCCAAGCGTGTCCTGCTCACCGCCTACGCCGATACGCAGGCGGCGATCGCCGCCATCAACGAGGTCTCGCTCGACTACTACCTGCTCAAGCCCTGGGATCCGCCGCAGGAGCAGCTGTTCCCGGTGGTGGAGGATCTGCTGACCACCTGGGAGGCGGGCGCCGCGCTCGAGTCGGGCGGCGTGCGGGTGATCGGCCACCGCTTCTCCAAGGACACCCACGACCTGCGGGACTTCATCGCCCGCAATCGCGTCCCCGGGCGCTGGCTGGACGTGGAGCGCGACAGCGAGGCCCGGGAGCTGTTGACCGTCGCCGGCGTGCCGGAGGAGCGGCTGCCGGTGGTGCTGGTCGAGGACGGCTCGGTGCTGGAGCGCCCGACGGTGCTCGAGCTCGCCGAACGACTCGGCGTCGCGGTGGCGCCGGCCGCCGATCACTATGACCTCGTCATCGTCGGCGGCGGTCCCGCCGGCCTCGCCGCCGCGGTCTACGGCGCCTCGGAGGGGCTGCGCACGGTGATGGTGGAATGCGAGGCGCCGGGTGGCCAGGCCGGCCAGTCGAGCCGCATCGAGAACTACCTCGGGTTCCCCAACGGCCTGTCGGGATCTGACCTGGCCCAACGCGCCACCACGCAGGCGCGCCGGCTGGGTGCCGAGCTGCTCTCGGTGTCCGACGTCGTCGCGCTCAAGGTGGAAGGCGCCGGGAGGATCGTCGAGCTGACCGGCGGGGTGCAGCTGAGCGCCAACTGCGTCCTCGTCGCCTCGGGCGTCTCGTACCGGATGATGCCCGCCCCGGGCTTTGCCGACTTCACCGGCGCCGGCGTCTACTACGGCGCGGCGCTCACCGAGGCCCGGTCCTGCGCGCAGCAGCACGTGGTCGTGATCGGTGCCGCCAATTCCGCCGGCCAGGCGGCGGTGCACTTCAGCGGCTACGCCAGCCGGGTGACGATGCTCGTCCGGGGCGAATCGCTGGCCAAGTCGATGTCGGCGTACCTGATCGAGCAGATCGCCGCCCTGGACAACGTCGAGGTG
>DATCFW010000196.1:0-3071 GCA_036509295.1 Solirubrobacteraceae bacterium
GAGCGCCGGCCTGTCACGTCGGAGGTCGCGGGTTCGAGTCCCGTCGCTCCCGTTGTTCTCACAATCTCCCCGGGTGGCCCGCCGGCGAGCGCGGCACCGCAGGGAAGATGGGATAGGTTGCGGCCGTGACCCCGCTCCGGATTGGATTGGCCGGCTACGGATTCGGCGGACGGTACTTCCACGCTCCGTTCCTGGCCAGCGCCGCCGAATGCGAGTTCCTGGGCGTGATCACCACTTCAGCGCAGCGTCGCCACGAGTTCGCCGAGCGGTATCCCGGCCGCGTCGCCTTCGACTCACTCGAGCAGCTCGCCGCCGCCGGGGCCGAGGCAGTCACGATCTGCACGCCGGCCGCCAGCCATAGCGAGCTCACCCAGCGGGCCCTGGAGCTCGGGCTGGCGGTGGTCTGCGACAAGCCGTTCGCGCTCGATCCCCGATCGGCGCGTCAGACGGTGGTGCTGTCAGAGCAGCTGGGGCGCCCGCTCACCGTCTACCAGAACCGGCGCTGGGACTCGGACTTCCTCACGGTCCGCGCCGCTCTGGCCGGCGGCCTGCTCGGAGATCCGGTGCGGTTCGAGTCGCGCTTTGAGCGGTTCGCGCCCGATCCGGGACCGTCGGCGGCGGGCGGCGGGACGCTGTTGGACTTCGGCAGCCATCTCGTCGACCAGGCGTTGGTGCTGTTCGGCCCGGCCCGCTCGGTCTTCGCCGAAATCCACACGCCCGAGCATCCGGCCGCCCTCGACGACGACGTCTTCCTCGCCATCACCCATGCCGGCGGAGTCCTCTCCCACCTGTGGGGGAGCTGGCGACAGAGCGCGCCGGGGCCGCGCTTCCGGGTCACCGGGACGGCCGGGAGCTACGTCGTCGTCCCCGACATGGATGGTCAGGAGGGTCGGCTTGTGTCCGGACGCTCACCGGCCACCGAAGCGAATTGGGGGACCGAGCCGCCTGCGCGGTGGGGCCGGCTGTTTCGCGGCGGTCACGCCGAGCCGCTGGCCTCCGAGCGAGGCGCGTGGGACCGGTTCTATCCGGCGTTCGCCGCCGCGGTGCGCGGTTCCGGCCCACTCCCGGTCGATCCGTGGGACGCGGTGGCCACCGCGGACGTGCTGGCGGCGGCGCGCCAGAGCGCCGTCAGCGGCCAGACGGTCGGGCTTGACCCCGGACCGCGCTGACCGCCGCGCGGACGATCGCCGCCAAGATCGTCCCGGCGGGCTCGATGGCACTCACCGACCAGCCCACGGACCCCGCCGCGCTGTTGCAGGCGGTGCGAGAGTTCGTCGCCGAGGAGGTTCTGCCCAACGTCGCCACCTGGGACCGTGACGATGTCCTGCCCGAGAGCGCGTTCCAGCGGCTCGTGGACCTCGGCTTGATGGGAGCGATGGCTCCGGCGCAGTACGGCGGCCCGGAACTGACAGTGACCGATCTCGTGCCGGTGTGGCGCACGCTGTCCCAGGGTTGGATCTCGCTGGCGGGAGCGGTCAATCCGTCGGGGCTGGCCACGGCGCTGCTCGTCCGTCACGGCACCGCGTCGCAACGCGAGCGATGGTTGCGTCCACTCGCGGCCGGCGAGCTGTTCGCCGCGTTCTCGATCACCGAGCCGCAGGCCGGCAGCGATCTGAAGCGCATCGAGACAGCCGCCCGACCGGGGCCGCGGGGTGGCCTCATCCTCAGCGGCCAGAAGCGGTGGGTCCCGGCGGCGCCTCGGCGGGAGTGGTCTTCATGCTCGTCCAGGTCGACGGAGCCGAGCGCCCTTCGTGCGTCGTGCTGCCGACGGACGGCCGGGACAGTCCGGCCTGGCGAGTCGAGTTCCTCGACAAGATGGGCTACCGCGGCGTCGAATCCGCCGCCTACGAGTTCGACGAGTTCGAGTCCGCCGACGCCGAGGTACTCGGCGGACAGCGATGCCTCGGGAGCGGCGCGGCGCAGATGCTCGACGCCCTCGATGTCGGCCGGATCAACGTCGCCTGCCGAGCGCTGGGGATCCTCGATCGCGTCTCCGGCGCGGCGGCCACCCAGGCGCTCGACCGCGAGATCGGCGACGGCGTGCTCGCCGACGACGAGTTGGCCCGGCTGCGTCGCGACGCGCCCCAGACGCAGATCGGCGAGGGCGCCAACGACGCCCTGCTGTTTGCGCTCGCGCGCGACGTGCTCGCGCTCTGGTCACCGGAACAGGTGCCCGACGCGTGGCGCTCACCGCAGGGCGAGGCCACGCCGCTCTGACCCCCAAAGGTTAGGCCCGGCGCCGCCGTGCGACCAGCTGTGCGAGCGTGACCGCGATCACGAGGGCGCCACCGTAGAACACGTCCTGCACCCAGCCAGCGCCCCCGAGGAGCTGGAGCCCGGTGATACCGGTGACGAGAAAGTACGTCGCGACGAATACGCCCCAAGGGCTGAAGCGCCCCGGGTTGATCACCGTCTGGCCGAGGAAGGCGCCGGCGAACGCCGGCAGCAGGTACGGCGGACCGCCGCCCGGGTCGGCAGCACCGACGACGCCGGCCTGCATGATCCCGGCGATCGTGCAGATGAGGGAGGTCGAGATGAGGGCCAGGGCGCGCATCGAATCCACGCGCAGCCCGGCCAGCCGCGCCACCTCACGGCCCTCACCGACGAACAGCAGGTGCCGTCCGAGCGGTGTGTAGCCGAGGACGTACCAGAGGACGAAGCAGATGAAGAGACCAATGAAGAAGGCGATCGGCAGCCCAAAAACGGTGTCCTGCATCGCGCTGAGCAGGCTCTGCGAGATGCCGCCGATGGTCACCGACCCCGAGATCCCGAAACCGATCCCGCTGAGCAACGTTCCCATTCCCAGGGTGACGATCAGGGAGGAGACGCCCACGCGCACGACGAGGAAGGCGTTGATCGAGCCGATCATCAGCCCGACCGCGAGGGTGGCGACGATGGCGGGGATAAGCGGCCAGCCGTGATTGACGTTGAGAAAAGCCACCATCGTGGCCCCGAAGCCCATCACCGAGGCCACTGACAGGTCGAACTCGCCCGCAGTGAGAGACACGATCAGGCCGAGCGTGATGACGAGCTGAACCGCCTGGGTTCCGAAGATCGTCTCGAAGTTGGCC
>DATCFW010000197.1:0-9501 GCA_036509295.1 Solirubrobacteraceae bacterium
GGCGTCGGCTATCGCGCCGCGCTGCGCGGCCGCGATCTCGAGCTGGCCCTCGGCTACTCGCACTCGGTGCCGGTCAAGGCGCCCGAGGGGATCGAGTTCGAGGTCCCGATGCCGACCCGGATCGTCGTCCGTGGCGCCTCCAAGCAGCAGGTCGGAGAGATCGCCGCCTACATCCGCAAGCAGCGCAAGCCCGAGCCCTACAAGGGCAAGGGCATCCGTTACGAGGGCGAATACGTCGCCCGGAAGGTTGGTAAGCGAGCATGACTGTTCTCACCCGCCCGGAGCGGCGGCTCAAGCGCCGCCGCCGTGTGCGCGCAAAGGTGCGCGGGACCGCGGAGCGGCCCCGCATCTCCGTGTTCCGCTCCAATCGCGGCATCTCCGCGCAGCTCATCGACGACGACAGCGGTCGCACGCTGGCGTTCGTCAACTGGACCGAGGAGGACCTGCGCAGCCTCACCGGTTCGGCTCAGGCGACCAAGGCCGGCGGCGTGTTGGCCGAGCGGGCCAGGGCGGCCGGCGTTGACACCGTGGTCTTCGATCGCGGCGGTTACCAGTACCACGGGCGCGTCAAGGCATTCGCCGACGGCGCCCGCGAAGCCGGCCTTCACTTCTAGAACCCCGCTACCCTGGCTCCTTCACTCATGGCTCGAGATCGCACAGTCAGTTCCGCCGGCCTGGACCTCCAGGAGCGCGTGGTTGAAATCAACCGCGTCGCCAAGGTCGTCAAGGGCGGCCGCCGTTTCTCCTTCACCGCCCTCGTGGTGGTGGGTGACGAGCGCGACGTCGTCGGAATCGGCTACGGCAAGGCCAACGAGGTCCCGGTGGCGATCCAGAAGGGCGTCGAGCGGGCCAAGAAGAACCTGTATCGCGTGCCCAAGCACGGCTCCACGATCACCCACCAGACCACCGGCATCTTCGGGGCCGGCCGCGTGTTCCTCAAGCCGGCCTCGCCCGGTACCGGCGTGATCGCCGGCGGTGGCGTGCGAGCCGTGCTCGAACTGGCCGGCATTCACGACATCCTCTCCAAGAGTCTCGGCTCCCAGAACCCGATCAACCTCGTCAAGGCGACGATGGCGGGACTGCAGTCGCTGCGCACCCCCGATGAGGTCGCCACGCTGCGCGGCCTCTCGATCAACCAAGTCCTCGGCTTGACCAGCGAGACCAATGACGGCGCCGCGCGCGCCGAGCCCGCGCCCGCGGAGATGTCGTGAGCACCTTCCGCGTCACTCAGCGCAAGTCCCGCAACGGCTGCGACCAGCGCCAGCTCGCCACGCTGCGTTCGCTGGGACTGCGCCGCATCGGCCACACCGTCGAGGTCTCCGATTCACCGCAGATCCGCGGGATGATCGCCAAGGTCGCCCACCTCGTGGAAGTGCACGACTGATGAGTCCGGCCCCCGAGAGCGAAGAACGGATCGGACTCCACAATCTCCATCCGGCTCCCGGCTCGCGCCGTCCGCGTAAGCGGGTCGGCCGCGGGGAGGGATCGGGCACCGGCAAGACCTCCGGGCGCGGCCAGAAGGGCGCCGGCTCGCGGTCAGGGTCCAAGTCGCGGGCGCGCTTCGAGGGCGGCCAGAACCCGATCCACATGCGGATGCGCAAGCTGCGCGGTCCGCACATGAAGAAGTCGATGCCCTTCGAGCCCTTCCGGACCCACACCCAGCCGGTCAACCTGCTCGACCTCGAGGCTCGCTTCGAGTCCGGGGACGCGGTCACGCTCGAGGCGCTCCACGGCAAGAACCTGGCGACTCGCAAGGGCATCCCGGTCAAGGTCCTGGCCAAGGGCGAGATCACCAAGTCGCTGACCGTCCATGCCCACGGCTTCAGCAAGTCCGCGCGCGAAGCGATCGAAGCGGCCGGCGGCACCTGCCAGGTCATCGAAAGCTAAAGGGTAGGTCGAGGGCCGATGATCTCAACGATCCTCGGAGCGTTCAGGGTTGGCGAGATCCGCACCAAGGTCCTGTTCACGGCCGGGATCCTCTTGCTGTACCGGATCGGCACCCACATTCCGGCGCCCGGGATCAACTCGGCCGCCGTGGCGCAGATCCAGAAGCAGCTCGGTGGCAACAGCATCCTCGGCCTGCTCAACCTGTTCAGCGGCGGCGGCCTGGGCCGGATCGCGCTGTTCGCGCTCGGCATCATGCCGTACATCACCGCCTCGATCATCCTGCAGCTGCTGCAGGTGGTGGTCCCCTCGCTGGAGAAGCTGTCCAAGGAGGGCGAGGTCGGCCAAGCGAGGATCACCCAGTACACGCGCTACCTGACGGTCGGCTTGGCGTTCGCCCAGTCGATCGGCTACGTGTTCCTGTTCCGCAGCTTCGAGAAGTCAGCCGGCCAGTCGCTCATCACGAACTTCACGCTGTTCAAGGTGTTCCTGATCGTCATCTCGCTCACCGCGGGGACGGTGCTGCTGATGTGGATGGGCGAGCTCATCACCCAACGCGGCATCGGGAACGGCATCTCGCTGCTCATCTTCGCCTCGATTGTGTCCCGGATCCCTGGCGGCATCCAGGCGTGGTGGAACAACCCCGATCAGGTGTTCCGCGTCATCATGCCGTTCATCGCTATCGGTGTCGTCGCGGCGGTCGTGTTCGTCCAGGAGGGGCAGCGGCGGATTCCGGTCCAGTACGCCAAGCGCGTGATCGGGCGGCGGATGACACAGGGCGGCCAGACCTATCTCCCGCTCAAGGTCAACATGGCCGGCGTGATCCCCGTCATCTTCGCCGCCAGCGTGATGGCCATCCCGCCCACGCTCGGACAGCTGATCGGCCAGAACCGCGCCGGCTTCGGCACCAGCCTGTACAACTTCTTCAGCCCCGGCGGCTGGCACTACGTCGCCGGCGAGTGCCTCCTGATCATCCTGTTCACGTACTTCTACACGGCGGTGACGTTCAACCCCGTCGACCAGGCCGACAACCTCAAGAAGTACGGCGGGTTCATCCCGGGGGTGAGACCGGGGCGGCCGACCGCCGAGTTCCTGGACCGCATCCTTGCCCGCCTGACGTTCCCCGGCGCGTTGTTCCTGGCGGCGATCGCGGCGTTGCCGACGATCCTCATCAACCAGACGAGCGCGAACTTCGCCTTCGGCGGCACGTCGATCCTGATCGTCATCGGCGTGGCGCTGGACACGATGAAGCAGCTCGAGGCCCAGCTGATGATGCGCAACTACGAGGGCTTCTTGAAATAGGCCGTGCCGGCCGCTGCGCCCGCGCCGGCGCCGCCCGCGAGCGCGGAGCGATGCGGTCTCCGGGCCCGGGAAGGCCCGGACCGATACAGTGCACGCGTGGCACAGCAGTTGAACCTGATTCTGTTCGGTCCGCCGGGCGCCGGAAAGGGCACGCAGGCCGAGCGCCTGCGCCAGGACTTTCAGCTGCCCTATATCGCGACCGGCGACATGCTGCGCGCGAACGTGACGGATGAGACCGAGCTCGGCAAGCAGGCCAAGGCGTACATGGACGCCGGTGACCTCGTTCCCGACGATCTGATCGTGGCGATGGCGGCGGCGCGCCTGGACGCGGACGACGCCCAGGACGGGTTCATCCTCGACGGCTTCCCGCGCACGATCGATCAGGCCACGGCGCTCGAGTCCCAGCTCACCGCCATGGGCCGCCGTGTCACCGCGGCGCTGCTGATCGACGTTCCCGACGAGGAGGTCATCCGCCGGTTGTCCGGGCGCCGGGTGTGCGTCAAGGCCGGCCACAACTACCACGTCGACTTCGATCCGCCCAAGCACGACAACGTCTGCGATCAGGACGGCTCGCGCCTGATCCAGCGCGATGACGACAAGCCCGAGGTCATCGAAAACCGTCTGCGGGTCTACCACGACAAGACCAAGCCGCTCGTCGACTACTTCGACGAGCTTGGTCTCATGCGCCGCATCGACGGCACCCGCGAGCCGGCCGACGTCCACGGACACATCCGGGCGGTGATCGCCACTCTCCGCCTCGAAGAAGATGTGTAGGTCGCACTACCATCGGGTCGTGAGCGCGGTCAACCGATGATCATCAAGAAGACACCCGAGGAGATCGAGCGCATGGCGGCGGCCGGCGCGATCCTCGTGCGCACGATGAATCTGCTGTCCGCCAAGATCCGGCCGGGCGTCACCACCGCCGAGCTGGACAAGGCCGCGGAGCGCTTCATCACGTCGCAGGGCGCGACGCCGGCGTTCAAGGGATACCGTGGGTTCCCCGGCTCGATCTGCGCCTCCCCCAACACGATGATCGTGCACGGGATCCCCGGCCCGTACAAGCTGAACAAGGGCGACATCCTCTCGGTTGACATCGGCGTCGTGCTCGACGGTTGGGTCGCGGATGCGGCTCGCACGTTTGCGGTCGGTCCGATCAGCCCGGTGGCGGACAAGCTGCTGCGGGTCACCCAGGAGTCGCTGATGGTGGCCGTGCCGCAGTGCCGCGCCGGCCACCGCCTCGGGGACATCGGGCACGCGGTTCAGGAGCACGTCGAGGCTGCCGGCCTGTCAGTGGTGCGCTCGCTCGTCGGCCATGGCATCGGGCGCGACATGCACGAGGACCCGCAGATCCCCAACTACGGCGCCGCCGGCAGCGGGATCGCCCTCGAGGAGGGCATGGTCCTGGCGGTCGAGCCGATGGTCACCGCCGGGCGCCATGCGGTCCGAGTCGCCGACGACCGCTGGTCGATCTTCTCCCAGGACGGGTCCCTGGCGGCCCACTTCGAGTTCACGATCGCGATCACCGCCGATGGCCCGCGCGTGCTGACGCCCTGGCACGAGGCGGCCGACAACGGCCGGGCCGTCGCGTAAGCGAGTAGTCGCATCCGCGACCACGGGCGGGCCTCCCCGAAGACCCGCTAGGGTACGGGCGACGGGTGTGACGGGGGGTGCGGCGGCCAGGCGGTGTCGGCCGGATAGCCGTCCGAGCCCCCCTGCTAACATCCCCCGGTGCGCCTGCAGCGCGATTTTCCGGTGCTGCGCGTGCCTCTTCGATGCGGTAGCGGCGACTGCAGCGGTCGCCAGAGCCGGAGCGAGGATCCAACCGAAAAGTCCTCAATTCTGAGAGCGAATCAGCGTGAAGGTACGACCGTCGGTCAAGCCAATGTGTGAGAAGTGCAAGATCATCCGGCGGCATGGCCGTGTCCTGGTGATCTGTCCGAACCCCCGTCACAAGCAGCGGCAGGGCTAGCCCCGTCTGTAAGGAACCTCTTCATGGCGCGAATTTCCGGGGTGAACATCCCCCTCAACAAACGGGTCGAAGTCGGCCTGACATATATCTACGGCATCGGCCGGTCGACATCGAACGAGCTGTTGGCGAAGATCGGGATCGAGCCCGACCGCAAGGTTCGCGATCTCACCGAGGACGAGGTCGTCCAGCTCCGTGACATGATCGACTCAGACGTGACCGTCGAGGGCGATCTGCGGCGCGAGCGCTCCCAGAACATCAAGCGCCTGCAGGAGATCGGCTGCTACCGCGGCCTGCGCCACCGCCGCGGCCTGCCCGTCCGCGGCCAGAACACCAAGACGAACGCGCGCACCCGCAAGGGCCCCAAGCGCATGCAGATCGCCGGCAAGAAGAAGGCAGGTAAGAAGTGAGCCCTGCCCCCCGCAGGCCACAACGCGGCCGCCGCCGGGTTCGCAAGAACATCCCGGTGGGCCAGGCGCACATCAAGACTTCGTTCAACAACACGATCGTGTCGCTCACCGACCGCGAGGGCAACGTCATCGCCTGGGAGTCAGCCGGTGGAGCGGGCTTCAAGGGCAGCCGCAAGTCGACGCCGTTCGCCGCTCAGGTGACCGCCGACGCGGCGGCACGCAAGGGCATCGAGCACGGCCTCCAGAAGGTCGAGGTGTTCGTCAAGGGCCCCGGATCCGGGCGCGAGACGGCGATTCGATCGTTGCAGGCCGCGGGCCTGGAGGTCACCGGCGTCAAGGACGTCAGCCCCCAAGCGCACAACGGCTGCCGACCCCGAAAGCGCAGGCGCGTCTGATGGCACGAGATACAGGTCCACAGTGCAAGCAGTGTCGGCGGGAGGGACAGAAGCTGTTCCTCAAGGGCGAGCGCTGCCTCACCGACAAGTGCGGCGTCGAGCGTCGGTCCTATCCGCCGGGCGATCACGGCCGGGGCCGCCAGAAGCAGAGCGAGTATCGCGTCCAGCTGCGCGAGAAGCAGAAGGCCAAGCGCTACTACGGCGTCCTGGAGAAGCAGTTCGCGATCTATTACAACAAGGCCTCGCGCCAGCAGGGCGTCACCGGCGAGAACCTGCTGCGCATGCTCGAGTGCCGCTTTGACAACGTTCTCGTCCGCCTCGGATTCGCCGCCTCCCGGCGCCAGGCGCGCCAGCTGATTCTGCACGGCCATTGGACCGTCAACGGGCGCCGCGTGAACATCCCCAGCTATCAACTGAAGGACAGCGACGTGATCGCGATTCACCAGAAGTCCACCGCTGGACAGGTGATCCGTGACGCCACCGAGCTGACCGGGCAGGTTCCGGCATGGCTCCAGGCTGACCACGACTCGCTCACGGCCAAGGTCCTGCGTAAGCCGGAGCGGCGCGAGATCGCGGCGCCGGTGCAGGAGCAGTTGATCGTCGAGCTGTACTCGAAGTAGATGAAAACTTGTGACCGCCGAGACCGGAGGGTCTCGTGCGGTGCTGAACGCCGCCACGCAGGCGGCCAGAACCCACGATGTTAGGACATGTGATGCTTGACTTCCAAGTGCCCCGAATCTCCAGCGAGTCGGTTGACGACACGCGCGGATCGTTCACGATCGAGCCGCTGGATCGGGGTTTCGGCTACACCTTTGGCAACTCGCTGCGGCGGGTGCTGCTCTCCTCGCTGGCCGGCGCTGCGGTCACGAGCGTGCGGATCGAGGGCGTGGCCCACGAGTTCTCGACGATCCGGGGCGTCAAGGAAGACGTCACCGACATCGTCCTGAACCTCAAGGGGATCGTCTGCCGGATGCACTCGGACGCGACGGAGATCGAAGCCCCGCTGGTGGTCACCGGGCCCGGGGAGATCACGGCCAAGGACATTGACCTGCCCTCGGGCGTCGAGATCCTCAACCCCGATGCGCACATCGCCACGCTGGAGAAGAAGACCAAGCTCGAGGTCTACCTGACCATCGGCCGCGGCCGCGGCTATCGCCCGGCGGAGGAGAACAAGTCGCCCGACCAGCCGATCGGAGTCATCCCGATCGACTCGATCTTCTCGCCGGTTCGCCGCGTGGCCTACAACGTCGAGCAGGCCCGCGTCGGCCAGAAGACCGACTTCGACAAGCTCACGCTGGACATCGAGACCGACGGGTCGATCGACCCTCACGCCGCGTTGCGCGAGGCGGCCGAGATTCTCATCTCCCAGCTGGCGATCTTCACCGACGCCGACCGTGTCGTCGAGCTGCGTGACGTCGGTGGCCCCGGCGCGCTCGATCCGGGCCTCGTCGGTGCCCAGGTCGGCGGCAACACGCGACCCCCGAACGCGATGGACGACATCCTCATCGAAGAGCTCGAGCTCGGCGTCCGCTCCTATAACTGCCTGAAGCGCGCGGGCATCCAGACCGTCGGCGATCTCGTCTCCAAGACCGAGGGGGAGCTCAACGCGATCCCGAACTTCGGCAAGAAGTCGATCGACGAGGTCATCGAGACCCTGCACGCACGCGGCCTCGGTTTGCGCAACGATTAGTCCGGCATGCGTCACCAACGAAAGCGATACCAGCTCAGCCGCAGCGCCTCGCACCGCAAGTCGCTGCTGATGAACCTCTCAAAAGAGGTGCTCGAGCATGAGCGCATCAAGACCACCGAGGCCAAGGCCAAGGCGGTCAAGCCCGAGGTCGAGAAGCTGATCACGCTGGCCAAGCGGGGCGATCTCCACGCCCGGCGCCAGGCGCTGTCCGCCCTCGGCCAGGACAAGTTCACGGTCTACAAGCTGTTCGAGGAGATCGCGCCGCGCTACACGGAGCGTCCCGGCGGCTACACCCGGATCCTCAAGCTGGGGCCGCGGCGGTCAGACAGCACCGAGATGGTCCTGCTGGAGCTCGTCTAGGGCCGAGGTGGGCGTCGGCGCGGGCGCGACCGCCCGCCTGTTGATCGAATACGACGGGACCGACTTCTCAGGTTGGGCGCGCCAGCCGGAGAAGCGGACGGTCCAGGCGGAGGTCGAGCGGGCGCTGGGCATCGTGCTGCGCCGCGAGACCGTCGCGCTCACCGTGGCCGGACGGACCGACGCCGGCGTCCACGCCCGCGGGCAGGTCGCCAGCTATTCCGGGGAGCCGGCTCGCAGCGACGCCCTCAACGCGCTCCTGCCCGCCGACGTGGCCGTGCTCGAATGCGAGGCGGCCGCCCCCGGGTTCGACGCGCGCCGGGACGCGACCAGCCGCGCCTACTGCTACCGCGTATTGACCCGGCGGGCGCGGAGCCCGCACGAGCGACGGCTGGCGCTGCACTGGCCCCACCGGCCCGACGTGGCGGTGCTGGAGCGCTGCGCGGCGCTGTTGCCCGGTCCGCACGACTTCACCGCGTTCACGCCGACCGAGACCGGCCACCGGCGCTTCAGCCGCGATATCGTCTGCGCCTACTGGCGGGAACGGGACGGCGGGCGGCTCGAATTCTGGATCGAGGCCGACGCCTTCATGCGCAGCATGATCCGGGTGCTCGTCGGGACGATGCTCGAGGCGGCCGGCGGCCGACGCTCGGTGGACGAGTTCGGCCGCCTGCTCGACGGGCGCCCCCGGTCGGCGGCCGGGCGGACGGCGCCGCCCCACGGCCTGCATCTCATCGGGGCCGGGTACGGCGGCGGCCGCCTCCTTGGCGATGGGAGAGACGCCCATTTCCCCGGTTAGCGCGATTCGACGCCAGATTGGACGGATGTTCTATGTCGCATCACCTACCAAAACCGTACTATTCCTGTGCATCGCGGGGGCGCGGGCGTGTTTTGGGGGCGACCGCGGCCCGAGGGGTGATGGAGTCACCACTCGGGCCGCGGTGAGCGTCCGCCCGGATGGTGCTTGCCGCCTCGGCGCGCCATAGCATTGATGACGGTGCGCGTCCTGCTGACCAATGACGACGGGATCGAGGCCGCTGGCCTCCAGGCGCTTCGGCGTGCCCTCGTCGCGCTGCCGTCGGTGGAGCTGGCCGTCATCGCCCCCGACGGCAACCGTTCCGCCATGGCCCGCTCGATCACGACTCGCCGCCCCCTCTGGGTGCAGGAGGTGGACTTCGATGACGGCACGGTCGGTTACGCCACCGACGGCACCCCCGTCGACTGTGTCCGCCTCGCCAATCTGGGGCTGGTGGAGGGCTTCGAGGCCGAGCTGGTCGTGTCCGGGATCAATCACGGCTCCAACCTCGGGGACGACATCACGTACTCGGACACGGTGGCGGCGGCGCTCGAGGCGATCGTGCTGGGGCTGCCGGGGATCGCGGTGTCCCAGCAGTCGGTGTCGCGGGAGCTGGATTTCCGCGCGGGTTCCGGGTTCGATTTCGAGCTGGCGGCCGGCTTCACCGCCCGGCTGGTGGCCGAGCTCCAGGACGTGCCGCT
>DATCFW010000198.1:0-2625 GCA_036509295.1 Solirubrobacteraceae bacterium
CTGAACAAGAACGTGCTCAACCTCGACGCGCCGGCGACCTACCAGTTCCGCGTGACCTACCGCTGGACGGGGGCACACGGCAAGGTGCTGGGGACGGCGACGAGGCTCAGCCGCACCTGCCACCAGAAGGAGCTGCGCCCGGACCTCGCGGTCCAGGCCATCGCCGTCAGCGCTGTCGCCGGCCATCCCGGGGAGGACCTCTACGCCGCCGCGATCGCCGACCAGGGGTTGACCGGCGCCGGACCGTTCGAGGTGCTGTTCGCGCCCGGCGACGCGTCCGCGCCGATCACCCGGACGGTGTCGCTCCTGCACGCCGGCGAGATGCGGCAGCTCTCGTTCGTCGGACCGGCGTGTGATCCCGCCAGCCCCCCGACGGTGACCGTCGACGCCACCAGCGTGGTGGACGACTTCAACCGGGCCAACAACGTCATGACCGCCGTCTGCCCAGCGGTCACGACGACGACACCGGCGCGCCGGGGCCGCTGAGGGCCGACGCTAGACTGAGAAGTCCCGCGAACCCTAAAGAGATCACCATGAAGACCGAGATCCATCCCAATTACAACGAGGCCCACGTGCGGTGCACGTGCGGCAACGAATTCATGACGCGTTCGACGCAGTCCGAGATTCGCGTCGAGATCTGCTCCGCGTGCCATCCCTTCTACACCGGTCGCCAGAAGCTGGTCGACACGGGTGGTCGGGTGGAGCGCTTCCAGCGCCGCGTCGCCAAGGGCCGGCGAAACGCTCGCACCACCGCGGGCTAAGCCCGGCCGGGACTGAAATCATGAGCCGGGCGGCGGGGGCGACGTGAGCGAGGACCGGCTGACGGTTCCGCGCAACGCCTCCGCAACCGGCCGGCCGGTTGCGGCCGCCATGGCTGCTCCGGGGCCCGCCGCGCCGCTGACCGCCATGCGCGACGCGCCCCTCGGCGGCCAGGCCGTCCTCGAGGGCGTGATGATGCGCGGCGTCTCCACCTGGGCTGTCGCCGTGCGCACGCCCGCCGACGAGGACGCCCCGCCGAACACGCTCGGCGAGATCGCCGTCAGCTCGTTCCCCGTCATCTCGCGAGCCCGGAAACGGCGGTTCTACCGGCTGCCGGTGATCCGCGGCGTCACCGCGCTCGTCGAATCGCTCGGCATTGGCCTGCGGGCGCTGAGCATCTCCGCCAACGCCCAGCTGCCGGGCGGCGACGACGACGACGCCGACGGCGGGCAGGAGATCTCGGGCGTGGCCTGGTTCGGCACCGTTCTGTTCAGCATCGTGTTCGCGGTCGGCCTGTTCTTCGTCGTCCCCGTCGGGCTGACGAGCCTGGTCAAGCACCAGCTCGGCTCGTCGGTGCTGTTCTGGGTGGTGGAGGGACTGCTGCGGACCGGGATCTTCCTCGGCTACCTGACCCTGCTGTCGCGGATCCGCGACCTGCGCCGCGTGTTCGAGTACCACGGCGCCGAGCACAAGGTCATCTCGTGCTTCGAGGCGGGTGATGAGCTCACCCCCGCCCGGGCCACGCTCTATTCGCGGCTGCACCCGCGGTGCGGCACGAGCTTCCTGTTGATCGTGATGATCATGGCGATCTTCGTGTTCGCGCCGGTCGGACTGCCGTCGTGGTGGATCCTCGTCCTCACGCGGATCCTCGGCGTGCCGCTGATCGCCGGCCTGTCGTTCGAGGTGATCAAGTGGGCCGGGCGCAACCGCCGTCGCCGCTGGGTCCAGGCGATCATGTACCCGGGACTACAGCTGCAGAAGCTGACCACCCGCGAGCCCGATCTGGATCAGCTGGCGGTGTCGATCGCGGCGTTGCAGGCGGTGCTCGAGGTCGAGACGCCCGGCGCGGCCTCGGCCGACGATCTGCTCGGGGTCGAAGTCGTCGCCTGACGCGGTTGCTCCGCGCGTGGTGGCTGGAATCCCGGCCGCCGCCCCGCGGCCGGTCTCCGGTGGTGGGCCGGCGCCCCCCGGCCCCTGCGCCCTCACGCTTGGTCAATCGCGTTCCAGCTCGCCGAGTCGGTCCGCAGCACGCGGAAGTTCAGCCGTGACGCCGGGATCGATCGCAGCATCTTGGTCACCGGGTTGCGCCGACTCGGGATCTCGCCGACGATCCGTGCCCGCTCGGCTCCGCGCTGGAGGTCGAACTGGCGGGCCTGCATCAGTGAAGCGGTGAGCTGCGGATTCATTTCTGTCGCCTCTTAGTCGGTCGGTTCGCGGGGGTGCGATCCGGTGTTGAGCAGCAATGTAGGGGCGGGTGCACGGCACGACCACGTCATTTGACATGGTGGTCGGCATGGGGCGAGATCGGCCGTGACCGGGGACCACTCCCCCCACATCACCTTCCTCGAGACGCTGCCCGATCCCGAGCGCGACGGGCTGCTCGCGCTCGGCCGCGCTCGCTCGTGGGAGCGCGGCGAGCTGCTCGTCCGCACCGGCGATCGAGCCGACAGCGCGATCGTGGTGCGCGTCGGCCTGGTCAAGATTCACCGGAATGGCTCGGCGGGGCACGAGGTGGTGCTCGGCATCTCGGGGCCGGGCGATCTCCTGGGGGAGATCACGGCGGTGCGCGACGCGGTCCGCTCGGCCAGCGGGACCGCGGCCGAGTCGGTGGAGGGGGTCGTGATCTCGGTGCCGGCGCTGCGAGGA
>DATCFW010000199.1:0-10841 GCA_036509295.1 Solirubrobacteraceae bacterium
GACTCGTGGCGCTCGGTACCGAGGATGTAGAGCCCGCCGGACTCGAGCACCTGCTCGCGCAGTTCCTCGACGCGCTCCTCGATCGCCGGCAGCACCCGCTGGTAGTGCTCGTCGTAGTCGGGCATCCCCGGCTCCAAGCCGAGCTTTTCCGCCTCGAGCGAGGCGAGATGCTCGGCGTTGCCGCCGAGCTTGATGTCGACGCCGCGACCCGCCATGTTGGTGGCGATCGTCACCGCGCCGGGAGCTCCCGCCTCGGCGATCGTCTCGCCCTCACGCCGGGCGAACTCCGGCTTGGCGTTGAGCACCGAGTGCTTGATGCCCCTCTGCTTCAGACGCTCGGACAGCATCTCGGACACCTCGACGGAGATCGTGCCGACGAGGACCGGCTGGCCGGCGGCGTGGCGGGCGGCGATCTCGTTGGCCACCGCGGTCCACTTGCCGTCCTTGGTCTTGTAGACCTGATCGTTGCGGTCGGCGCGGACCATCGGCATGTTCGTCGGGACCTGGACGACCGGGAGCTCGTAGATCTTCATGAACTCGGTGGCCTCGGTGAGCGCCGTGCCGGTCATCCCCGACAGCTTGTCGTACATCCGAAAGTAGTTCTGCAGCGTGACGGTGGCCAGGGTCTGATTCTCCTCCTGGACCCGCACGCCCTCCTTGGCCTCGACCGCCTGGTGCAGACCCTCTGACCAGCGGCGGCCCTCGAGGATGCGTCCGGTGTGCTCGTCGATGATCTTGACCTCACCGTCGATCACCTCGTACTCGTGACCCTTGTGGTAGAGCGCCTCGGCCTTGAGCGACTGGTGGAGGTGGTTGACGAGATGGCCGTTCTCGGCGCGGTACAGGTGGTCGATGCCCATGAACCGCTCGGCCTTGGCCACGCCCTGCTCGGTGACCGAGACCGTCTTGTACTTCTCGTCGAACTCGTAGTCGAAGTCGGCGACGAAATCCTTCTTGGAGCGCGGGTCCAGCCCGTCGGGGGTCTTGCCGGGGGTGAGCTTCGGGGCGAGCCGGGCGAACTTGCCGTACAGGTCGGCTGCCTCCTCGGGCGCGCCCGAGATGATGAGCGGCGTCCGCGCCTCGTCGATGAGGATGTTGTCGACCTCGTCGACGACGGCGAACGCGTGATAGCGCGACTTCCCGTCGTCGCTCTTGGCCCGGCCGCCGTGCTGGAACTTGTCCTCCAGGCGCTTGGCCATGTTGTCCCGCAAGTAGTCGAAGCCGAACTCCGAGTTCGTGCCGTAGGTGACGTCGGCGGCATAGGCGGCCACCTTGTCCTCGGGCGGCTGCATGTTCTGCAGCACGCCGACGCTGACGCCGAGCATGTCGTAGATCGGCTTCATCCACATCGCGTCACGGTGGGCCAGATAGTCGTTGACGGTGACGACGTGGACGCCGCGGCCCGGCAGGGAGTTGAGCACGACGGCGAGCGTCGCCGTCAGCGTCTTGCCCTCGCCGGTCTTCATCTCGGCGATGCACCCGTCGTGGAGCACCATGCCGCCGATCATCTGCACGTCGAAGTGGCGCATCCCCATCGATCGCTTGCCGGCCTCGCGGACGAGCCCGAAGCACTCGGAGAGGAGCTGATCGAGGGATTCGCCGTCGCGGGCGCGCCGGCGCAGCTCGTCGGCGGCGTCGCGCAGCTCCTCGTCGGAGTGGTGTTCGAGCTCGGCCTCGAACCCGTTGATCCGGGCCACTCGCTGCTCGTAGCCCTTGAACTTCTTGGCCTCTCCCATGCGGAGAGCACGGTCCAAAATGGACATCTGGCTAGGGTAGCGCGGGCGGGGTCCGCGGGGACGGGCTGCGGCGATGATCGCTCGCGATCGGACCCGGCGCCGGCGCCGCGCGGCGGGTCATCAGGCGGCCGGCGAGATGTCCTCCGGCACGACGTCGGCGGGTAGGACCTCGGTCGCCGCAGCCGCTCGCGACTCCCGCCGCTTGCGCCGCTTGTCGCGGTGGCGCTTGACCTGGACCGCCAGCTCGTCAGAGCACAGGTTGATCGAGTGGATGTGATCGCCGGAGGAGTCGCGCGCTCGTAGCGTGATGCCCTTCAGGTGCAGAGTGGCCTCCGCGATCTTGCCGTCGGCGATCGCCGGGTTGCGTTCCTCGGACAGCTCGATCTCGAGCTCCGCCAGCTCCGACACCTGCTTGGCGATCTTGCGGAAGCGCTTCTCAACGTGCTCTCTGACCTCGTCTGACACGTGCACGTTGCGGCCCTTGACCTGGATACGCATCGATCGACCTCCCGAAGCGTTGACCTATGTGGCCACGAGGTTATTCCTGTGCCCGGCGTTTGTCGAGCGTCACAATGTCCGACGTTGCCCGCGAACGTCGCCCCCACGATCCAGTGGACATTCGAGCCGTCGGTCCTGATCGGCGTGGCCGCGCTGGCGGTGCTCTATCTCATCGGCTGGCGGCGCGGACGGGGCGCGCGGGACGGGCGCGATCCGAGTCCGCACCGGCCCGGCTACGGGCGCCTGGCCCTGTTCGCCTCGGGCTTGGCGGTCATTCTGGCCGCCCTGGTATCCCCGATCGACGGGCTCGGCGACCAGCTGCTCGTCATGCACATGGTTCAGCACATCCTGCTGCTGGACATCGCCCCCATCCTGCTCATCCTCGGGCTCAACAAGGTGCTGCTGCGCCCGGTGACGCGCCGGGTCCAGTCACTCGAGCGGCGCGCCGGTCTGCTCGCCCACCCCGCGTTCGCGGTGGCCTGCTACGTCGGCTTCATGTGGGCGTGGCACATCCCGGCGATGTACGACGCCGCGCTGCACAACACCACCGTCCATGCCTTCGAGCACCTCTGCTTCTCGGCGGCGGGCACGCTGTACTGGTGGCATCTGCTGTCACCGCTGCGCAACCGGCATCGACTCAGCGGTCTCGGCCCGGTCGCCTACATGGTCTCGACCAAGCTGCTGGTCGGCCTGCTCGGGATCGTGCTGGCGTTCGCGCCAGCGTCGCTCTATCCCTTCTACCAGCACCACCCGCACTACTGGGGCCTGTCCCCGTCCGAGGATCAGTCGATGGCGGGGCTGGTGATGGCGCTGGAGCAGTCGATCGTGATGGGGGTGGCGCTGGTGATCGTGTTCACGCAGATGCTCACCGAGTCAGAGCGCGAGGCCCGGCGCCAGGAGCGCTTCGAGGTGGTGTGACCCCCGGTGGACGGGGCCACCAGCCCGCGCGGAGGGAGCGTCCCTCCGCGCGGTCTGAGTGGGTCAGGCGATCAGTCGCCGGTGGTCTCCCGCGTATGTGCGGGGGCGACCACTAGCAGGGAGCCGTGGCCGAGACGGTCTTTGACTCGGTCGTCGCGGCGCCGCCCGACGAGCTCGGCAGCGTAGCCTTGAACGTCGTCGAGTACGGGCGCTTCTTGCCCTTGCAGGCGACGGAGGCGAGCGAGATGTGCTTGCCCTTGGTCGCAGACTTCCACACCAGGTGCTCGGTCTCCAGCGAACCGGCGACGCCGGGGAGCGGGAAGCTCACGTAGCTGGGGACGGGAACGTCGACGACGAGGTTCTTGCCCGACGTCTTGTAGGTGGACGGATAGGGCCCGGTCGATCCGGTCTTCAACGCCCCACCGAGGCACTGGTGCGTCGGAGTGTCGACGAAGAAGAACGTCAACTTGCCCTGGCCGCCGTTCCAGACGTCCAGCAACGGATCACACGCGGAACCGGCCGCAGTGAAGTTCGTCGCGCTACCGACCGAGGCCGTGATGTAGCCGGTGGCCATCTCAGCGCCCTTGGGGCAGCCGGCGTCGGTCTTGGCGGCCGCGATCTTATTGAGCGAACAGGTCGGGAAGTCCTTCCCGTCCATCTTCAGGCCGTAGATCGTCGTCTTGATGTCGAGCAGGACGGCGGTCCGATTGCCGCCGGTTCCGGACGCCTTGATGTTCTGCGTGTAACCGACCGGCACGGGCTTGGCCGCGGTGCCGGGCTTCTTGGACGTGAACTTCAACGTCGCCGAATAGGTGTTGATCGCGGCGTAGGCCGCACCGGCGGCTACGAGCACGCCGAGCGCCGTCGCGATGAGCACGATCCGTCGCAAATGACTCCTCCTGTGGTGGTGTGGGTTGTCCTTGCACATGAGCAGCGCCGGGATGGTCAGTGCTCACGGAAGCGCCTGAAGATGGGGGAAGCTCTGGCTCTGGCCACTGGTCACGGAGCCCAGCGGCGACTGGGCGCGGCACGCTGGCCCGCCGGGAGTGGACGTGTAGTAGTACTGCTCGAGTAGCTGCGCGAGGGTTAACACGGTCCCGGTCACGGAAGTTGTGGTGTCCGACAGCGACGGACCGAACGTCGGCAGCGGATGGCTCGTGCACAGGTAGCTGCCGAACGACTCCAGGCCCTTGAGCAGCTTGGTGTAGCCGCCGGGGGCCATATACGGATTGGAGCGGTTGCTGGACGGTCGGGTCGCGTAGGTGGTCAACAGCTCGGGGTTGATCGGGTTGGAGATCCGCACGTAGTGCGCGTTGCCACCGTTGGCCGAGGACAGCTGCCCCTCGGTGTTGGCGGTGGAGTTGGCGAAGAAGCCCGCGATCTCCCGGCGGTAAGACTCGATGTACTCGATCACCGGCACGAGCTGACCGAGATACGGTTTGAGCCGCACGAGGAACGGCACGCTCTCGTCCAGGAATTGGCTCAGCGCCGGGAAACCGGCCGCGGAGGCGCGCGTGAGCGGGGCGATGTCGATCAGCAGGCTCCGCAGCTCCGGCGCGAGCGTGGCGCTTCCCTGGAGCACCGGGGTGAGCTGGATCGCCGCGGGGCGCAGCTCGTCGATCAGCGGCTTCGTCGCGTGCGCGAAGGTGGTGAGGCGGTTCAGCGTGGAGCGCGTCTCGTTGAGGAACGCCGGGAACGCCCGGATCGTGTCCGCCAGCGCGGTGTCGCGCGAGGCCGTGGCGGCGAACAGCGCGTTGCTGTTGGTGATGAAGCTGCGCAGGGTCGACGGAGAGCGGCTGAGCGCGGAGAAGACCGCGCCGCCGCCGCGCAGCAGGGTGCTGGTGGCGGCGCCCTCGCGCCGCAGCACGGCCAGGACCGAGTCGACGTTGGTGGCGAACGGGTAGAGGTTGGCGAACGCGGCGTTGAACTGCTCGCCGCGGTTGGTGAGCGCGATCCCGGACTGCTGCATCCACGTCTCGAACGCCCGGCGGGTGGCCGGATCGAACGCCGAGAAGATCTGGTCCAGCTGGACCGTCGGCGCCACCTGGGCGCGCGGCAACACGCCCCCGTCGCGGAGCATCGGCCCGCGGGGGTTGCCCGGGGACAGCGCGACGTAGGTCTCCCCCAGCAGCGTCTTGGAACGCAGGATCGCGCGGGTGCCGGCGGGGCGGGGCGCGTACCGCGTGTCGATCTGGAGCACCGCCCGCGACAGCCCCGTGCGGCGGTCGAGCCCGACGCTCACGACCGTGCCGACCGGCACGCCGGAGATCTGCACCTGGGCGTTGGCGGCCAACTCCACCGCCTGGTCGAACTCGACGCTGAACCGGTAGCCCTGCGCCGCCAGCGGCAACGACCCGCCAAACGAGATCCATAGGAAGATGAGCAGCCCGGTGCACGATGCGGTGAAGGCGACCATCGTGAACACCGCGAAATTGCTGGGACGTTGCTTGTTCATGGGTTGGAGGGGCAGCTCAGGGTCGTCGTGCCAGCGATCGGCTTGACCCCGGGCAGCTGCGTCACGTCGGAGGGGTTGAGCAGGTCGAGGATGGCGCCGAGCGGCTGGTTGTTGGGCTGCAGCTGGGTCTCGAAGAAGTTCAGCTCGGCGCAGGTGCCCATGAAGATGCCCTGCAGGACGGCGCCGTTGGCGTCCTGGGTCGAGGTGAGGCTGTCGGCGATGTGGGCCAGCCACGAGCCCCAGAACAGGTAGCTCTGCTGGCCGCCGGTGGGTTGGTGTGCGAGCGTGTTGAGCAGGTTGTTGAGCACCCCGATCGAATCCGACAGGGCCGGGATCGTCACCTTGAGCTTCGCCGCCGCCGGCGCCAGCGTTCGCGCCACCGGCTGGACCGCCACCGCGAACGGCCGCAGCTCGCCGGCGATGACCGGCGTCGTGTCCCGGAACAGCGGGCGCGCGGCGCGCAGCGCCGGCCCGAGGTTGCGGGCGAACGGTTCGAGCTTGGTGAGCGTCGTCGCGCTCGCGCCGGCGAACGCCCGGACCTTGCCCAGCGTCGCCGTCGTCTGGCGCAGCGTGCCCGGGAACAGCGACAGCGTCGACTGCAGCTGGGCGTCGTTGGCGGAGATCGCGGCGAAGTTGGTGTCCGACGCGCTGACCAGCGACGCGAGCTGGCCCTCCACCCCGCCGAGCGAGTTGGCGACGAGATTGAGGTTGTGGATCGCCCGGCTGATGTTGCGCCGGCGCGTCGCGAGCAAATCCGCGAAGGTCGCGGTGTCCCGGTTCAGCGGCTCGAACCGCTTCAGCGTGCCCTGCAGGTCGGCCACCGCCGCGGGGCTCGGGGCCTCGCCGGTGGCGCCGTGGTCATGGAATGCGGTGGCCCCGCCTTGGAGCAGCAGCAGGAGGTAGTTGCGCGTGTCGGCGTCGAGTGAGGACAGGATCTCCGACACGTCCACATCGGGCTGGGTGGCGCCGACGCCGAGCGTGTCCCCGTTGGGCACCCGGCCCGCGCCGGGCGTGCCCGGGTCCAGCGACAGGTACATGTCCTTGAGCGGGGTCCGGGGGCGCAGCAGCACGGTGGCGTCGCGGTAGATCGGCGCGTACTGCTTGTAGATGTTCATCGTCACCACGGCGCGGCCGTCCTGGAGCGACACGCCACCGATCTGCCCGACCTGGACGCCGGCGATCGTCACGGCCTGCCCCTGCCCCGAGGTCACCGCGGCGGCGGTGGCGAAGTCGGCGTTGACCGTGTAGTAGGACTGACCGAAGTGGAACGACGGCTGGTGCCCGAGGATGTACCCGGTCACCACGATGGAGGCGAGGATGAGCGCCGCGATCGCGCCGAAGTCCATGCGGTGCTCCCGAATCGCGCGCTTCACGGCCCGGTCCCGGTCGCCGCGGAGTTGAGGTTCGCCGGCGCGTTGCGGAAACACGCGACGCTGCCGTCGATCGGCGGCTGCTTGCCCGGGTAGGCGGGCCGGGTGCCCAGCGGCGCGACCACGGCGTTCCCGTACAGCGGCCCTCCGCCGGGCAGGTTGCCGGTGGCGACGCGGTCGGCCCCGCCGGCCGCGCTCGAGCGCACGTACCGGCCGTTGCCGTCGAAGTTGCCGGACAGGCTGGCCAGACCCACGGCCGACTGGAACAGCTCCTGATAGACCTGCAGCCCGGTGGTGATCGGCGGGTCCTGGATGAACTCGTTGCCGGTCGGAATGATGGTGTGCACGAAGCACTTGGCCAGCGCGTCGGAGCCGGTGAGCAGCGTCTGCGATGACATCAGGGTGCTCGACGTACCCTGCACGGCCGGCGTGAGCGACCCGAGCAGGCCGCCGAGCTCGGACGGGCTCATCAGCGCGGTGGCCTGGGTCAGCCACGGCAGACCGGCGGTGATCGTCGGCGCGAGCTGGGTGACGCTCGGGGTCAGGTCGGCGGCGAACCGCTGGGTCGGTCCGAACGAGGCCTGGAGCGGACCGAGCGCTGAGTCGGCGGCGCGCAGCAGCGGCGGCAGCAACGAGATCGTCGTCGACAGGTCCTGCTGGCGGCTGGCCAGGGCGCCCATCGTGCTGTTGAACGTCGTCACCAGGTCCTGCAGCCGGCTCTGCTCGGAGGCGAGCGCGGTGAAGATGTGCGCATTGCCGGTGACCACGCCCGATAGGTCGTGGGGCTGGGTGCCGAGCAGCGCCGAGTTGACGAGCGTCGATGCCCGGAACGCGTTCGCGGCGTAGTCGAGCGACTTGTTGAGCGACTGCGCCGCCGTCAGCCCGCGCACGCTCGGATCCTCGGTGGCCCGCTGTGCCGCGGTCTGGGTGCCGTTGAGCGTCTCGCCGAGGGCCGCCAGCAGGGTCTGGAGGTTCTCACGCGCGTTGGAGGTCAGCGCCGACAGCACCCGGTCGAGCTGGACCGGGCCGCTCGTCTGGGCCGCCGGCAGCGTCGCGCCTGAGGACAGCGTCGGCGCCGCCGGCGTGCCGGGGCTGAGATCGACGTAGAAGTTGCCCTCCAGGAACAGCCGCGGCCGGATGTTCGCCGTCGCGTCGGCGTGGATCGGCAGGCCGTTGGATTGGATCGCGAGCGTCGCCACCGCCGCGGTCGAGGAGCCCGAGACGTGCTGGACCCCGGTCACGGTGCCGACGTCGACGCCGGCGATGCGCACCGGCGAGCCGAGGTGCAGCTGCGTCTCGACAGTGAACGTGGCCTTGAGCTGGAACGGTGCGCCCGAGAATGGCACCGAGCCGCCGAACACGAGGTAGCACACGGCGAGGATGACGACGGCGGCGATCGCGCCGGCGGCGAGGTTCGAGACGGGGGAGCGGTGACGCCTCATCGACTCGACCGGGTGGTCGTCTCGGTCTTGAGGCCGAGGTTGCCGGGCGGGTTGCCGATGACGGCGCGGCCGTTGATGAACGGCTCGTTGCCGGCGGCGCACTCCGCCGGCTGGCCGGGCGCGTCGGTGTTCGGATACGGGTTGACGTGCACCGGTCCGGAGGCGCCGCTCACCGGCCCGGTGTACACCTGGCTGGACGGAACGGACTCGCGGCCCGGCAGGTCGTCGATCAGCACCTGGACGAAGCGCAGCAGCGTGCCCTGGCTCACATGCTCAGACAGCACGCTCTGGGTGTTGCGCAGGAACAGCGTCACGTAGTTGCACGAGGTCTGCGCCGGGGTGAGGAACGCCAGCGGCGGGCCGAGCTTGGTCAGCGTCAGGGTGAGTCGGTCCAGCCCCGCCTGCACCGAGGGCGTCTCACCGAAGGCGGCCACCTTCTCGGCCAGCGTCACCGTTCGCCGGTCCAGCGCGGCCGTCCCGGGCAGCGTCCGGGTGCCGATGGCGAACGCGCTGGCCAGGACCGGCGCTGAGCGCGGCAGCGTGGCCACGCCCGGCCGCAGGTCCGCGAACAGGGTGGCGGTGTCGGTGAGGAACGGCCGGATGACGGGCGCGTCGGCGATCGTCGCCTCGAAGTTCGGCGGGGTGTCAGAGATCGTGTCCTGCAGCGACGGCACGGCGACGCCGGCGAGCGCGCGGAACGTGGTGTCGAGGTTCGCGAACAGGGTGGCCTGCGTCTGGGCGACCGGCGCGAGCGCCCCGGCGTAGCTCTCCAGGCCCTGGAAGAAGCCCGCCAGATCGGTGTGGGAGGACGCCAGGTTGCGGGCCACCGGGCCGAGATCGGTGAGCAGCGGCACGAACGCGTGGAACGCCTCGTTGAGGTCATAGCCCCGGCCGGCCAGCGCCTGGCCGAAGCCGATCGTGGTCCGCTGCACCCCGACGCGCGTCGGCGGGTTGAACATCGACAGGACCTGATCGAAGTCCACCTCGGTGCTCTCCTGGCGCATCGGGACCGTGGCGCCGGCCGGCCAGCCGTGCGGCGCGTGCCCGAGCGTGATCTGGAGGTACTTGAGGCCGATCGCGCCCTTGAGGCGCACGGTGAACGTCGAGTCGACCGGCAGCGGCTTGATGCTGTTCTGCAGCTGGAGGTTGAGCAGCGCGATCGGCCGTCCGGTCCGGGTGCGCGCCGGCGTGACGCTGGAGACGAGCCCGACCAGCGCGCCGCCCATGTTGACCTCATCGCCGTGGCTCAGCTCGCTGGCGTCGGCGGCCTGCACGTGCAGCTTGTAGGTCGGCACGAACGGCAGGCCGTTGGTGGCGTTGTAGGCGAGCGTCACCGCGACGATCGTCACCAGCACGGTGAGAGCACCGATCAGCACCGGATTGCCGGCCAGCCCGGGATCGCGAGGGCGGCGGCGCTTCACGAGCCGGTCCCCATCAGGTATCCGAGCAGCCCCTTCATCGTCGCCGCCGACTGGTGCTGGGCGGCGGCGGTCTTCACGGCCTGGGCGACGATCGGGCTGTCGGCCACCGCGGCGCTGACCGGCGCCGCCGGTGCCGGCGCCGCCGGTGCCGCCCGGGCCGCCGGTGCCGCCCGGGCCGCCGACGCCTTGCCGGAGACGAAGTTCGCCGAGCAGCCCGGCACCGTGGTCGTCACGTAGTTGGTGCAGCTCGAGACGAGCGGCTCGTCGCGCAGGTAGTGGCCGAGGCTGTCGAACCCGTTGCCGGCGACGGCGCCGTTGAACAGCAGCTTCATCAGCTGCTGTATCCCACCGGTGCTCTGCAGGCTCTGCGTCAGCTTCTGGAGGTTGGCCGAGCTCGGGGCGCCGGCGTTGCCGAGCGCCTTCAGACGCTGCGCCAGCGGCAGCGACGCCACCAGCGATGGCTGGGACTGCTTGGCCGAGGCGCCGAGGTTGATCAACGCGGTGCGGGCGGCCGAGGCAAACGGCGTGAGGTTGGCGAACTGCTGGCCCAGCGCGGACGCGCTCTGGCCGAGATTGGTCAGCAGCGGCGTCCCCTGGTCGGCGAGGGCCCCGAGATCGGCCATCAGCGGCCGCAGCTGCCGCAGGTAGCTCGGGAACAGCTTGAACGTCTGCGAGATGTCCTGAGCGCGGGCGGCGCTCGCCACCGCGGTGGTGTTGGCCTGGGTGACGAAGCCCGAGATCTGGCGACGCTCGCGCGCCAGCGGCGCGAGCACGGTGTCCGAGGCGGTGGCGAGCCGGGCCAGGGTCTTGTTCTGCCGGGCCAGGATCTGCAGCACCTTGTCGGTGTCGCCCAGCGCCGGATTGGCACGATGGATGACGGCGTTCAGATCGGAGCCACGAGCGGCCAGCCCGGTTCCGAACTCGTCGATGATGATCGCCAGCGACTGGCGAACCGGGTCGGTGGAGATGTCCTGGACGATGTCGGAGTCGATCGGCGAGCT
>DATCFW010000200.1:0-7537 GCA_036509295.1 Solirubrobacteraceae bacterium
CCCCCGCTGACCGCCGCGCCCCCCGCTGACCGGCGCGCCGCCCGCTGACCGGCGCGCCCCCGCTGACCGGCAGCAGGCGGACCGGACTGCCGGGAAGCGTCAGTCCCAGCGATGGCGCCCGGCACGCAGCGCGCGCAGCTCCGAGACCCCGTAGGACTCCGCCGCGATCACCGGGCCCTGCGCCGGCTGCGCGCCCGGCAGCGGGGTGACCGGCAGCTCCGGCACCACCGTCCCGCCGTCTCCGTCGGCACTCACGCGGACCACCCGCGCGCCCGGCCGCGAGCTCACGCACGAGCTGACCGCGGTGCCGACGATGAGCAGCGCCGCACAGTCGTCAACCGCGTAGCCGGGCGGCAGCGCGCCGGTGGCGATCGCCTCCCGGTAGGCGGGCCACCGCTCGGGCTCGCCGTCGAGATGGACGGACATGCTCCCCTCCACCAGTCCGAGTCCGGCCGCCGGTGGCGGAGCGCCCCCGCTCATCGTCATCCCACCCTCGAACCAGCACATCGCGCCCGCGCTGAGGCCCGCCAGCACGATCCCGCGCTCCCAGGCCGAGCGCATCGTCGCGTCGACGCCGTGCTCGCGCCACACCGCCAGCATGTTGCGCATCGAGCCGCCCCCGACGTAGATCACGTCATGGGCGAGCAGGTGCTCGCGCGGGTCGAGGCGGTCGCGGCCGAGATGAAAGAGTGACAGGACGCTCGGCTCGCACGGCCACCCCGAGAACCGCTCGTAGAAGCGGGTCGTCTGCTCGCGGCCGTCGCCGCTGGCGGTGGGCAGGAAGCACACCTTGGGGTGGGGGACGCCGGTGAGCGACAGGACGTGATCGTCGAGCAGCGGGTTCCCCCACTCCATCGAGAATCCGCCGCCGCCGAACGCGACGATCTGGGGTGGCCTTGCGCTCATGCGCACAAAGGTAGGCGCTGGCCCCGAGCGCTCGCATTGGCCCCGTGGCCAAATCTTCGCCGCGCCGACCGTCCAGCCGCGTGGCGCGGAAATCCCTGCTGAGAGGCGGTGCCGCTACGTCCGCGCGGCTTCGGGCGAGGTGCCGATGTCGGCCATCTCCCGGAACAGCCCGGTGACCACGAACACGACCTGCTCGGCGATCTCTACGGTGTTGTCCCCGACCCGCTCGATGCACCGAGCGACGAGGATCATGAACATCCCCCACTCGCGCATCTCGACCTCGTCGCCGACCTCCACGGCGCGCTTGAAGATCGTCCGGTTGAGACGGTTGATCTCGGCGTCCTGGTGGACGAGATCCTGGGCGAGTTCGACGTTGCGGTTCTTGAGCGCGTCCTTGGACTGGGAGACCTGGGAGCGGGCCAGCTGACCCATCCGCTCGATCGCGTCGAGGATGTCCTTGTCCTTGGGGGAGTCGTGTCCGGACAGCGGCACGAGCTTGGCAATGTTCACGCATTGGTCGCCCATCCGCTCGATGCAGCGGATGCAGTGCAGCAGCGCCGCGACGATCCGCAGGTCCCCGGCGACCGGTGATTGGCGCGCCAGCAGCGACAGGATGCCCTGGTGAACCTCGAGGTAGCGCCCGTCGATGCGATCGTCGTCGGCGACGACCATCGCAGCCAGTTCCACATCCTGGTAGCTGACTGCCTCCAGCGCCCGGTCCAGCTGGCCGACGACGAGGTCGAGGCCGCCGAGGACCTGCCGCTCGAGCTCCTTGAGGTCCTCGCGAAATTGATGCCGAGTCTCTTGCATGGCTGTCGCCCTCCGCGTCGCGCGCTAGCCGAACTTGCCGGTCACGTAGCGCTCGGTCCGCTCGTCCTTGGGGTTGGTGAAGATGTCATTGGTGGGAGCGTGCTCGACCACCTCGCCGTCGAGCATGAACACCGTCGAGTTGGCGACGCGCGCCGCCTGCTGCATGTTGTGGGTGACGATCACGATCGTGTACCGAGCCTTGAGCTCGTCGATCAGCTCCTCGACCTTGAGCGTGGCGATCGGATCGAGCGCCGAGCAGGGCTCGTCCATGAGGATCACCTCGGGCTCCACCGCCACCGTCCGGGCGATGCATAGACGCTGCTGCTGGCCGCCGGAGAGCCCGATGCCGGGAGCGTTGAGGCGATTCTTGACCTCGCCCCACAAGCCGACAGCGCGCAGCGAGCGATGCACGCGCTCGCGCAGGTTGTCACTCTTGGTGCCGGTCAGCCGCAGGCCGGCGGCGACGTTGTCGAAGATCGACATCGTCGGGAACGGGTTGGGCTTCTGGAACACCATTCCGATCATGCGCCGCACCGCGGTCAGATCCACGCCGGGGTCGTAGACATCGAGCTCGTCGAGCTTGATGCTGCCCTCGGCGCGAGCGCCCGGGATCTCCTCGTGCATCCGGTTGATGCAGCGCACGACGGTCGACTTGCCCGAGCCTGACGGTCCGATGATCGCGGTCACCTCGTTGGCCGGGAAGTCGATGTCAACGTTCTTGACCGCGTGCTGCGCGCCGTAGTAGGCGTTCAGCCCGTTTACGGTGATCCCATGACCCGCGCGGCGCTCGCCCATCGCGGACAGGTCGGGTGCCGCCTCTTCCTGATCGGGCACTGGTCCCCTGGCGGTTGACATGGTCGGTTCCTTGCTCCTGGTTTCAGAAGGGATCATGCCACGCGACTCCTTCGCGAAATCGCTCGCGCGATCAGATTGAGGATCAGCACCATTGCGACGAGGGTGAGGCCGGCCGCCCACGCCTGGGAGACGATGGCCGAGCGCGGGGACAGGACGTCGTTATAGATCTGCAACGGGAGCGAGTTCATCTGCTGGCTGAGGCTGAAGGTGAGACCGGAAGCCCCTGCGGCGGTGAACAACAACGGGGCGGTCTCGCCCATGCCGCGGGCGACCGCCAGCAGCGACCCCGTCACCAGGCCCGGCGCCGCCGTCGGCAGCACCACCTTGCGGATGATGCGCCAGCGCGGCGCTCCCAGCGCGAGGGCGGCTTCGCGGAGGCTGGCGGGGACGAGCAGGAGCACGACCTCGGCCGAGCGGATGATGATCGGCAGCATCAGCAGGGCGAGGGCGACCGAGCCCTTCCACGCGGTGAAGTTGCCGCCGACGTGGGAGAGGACGAGGCTGATGTAGATGAACAGCCCGAACACAATCGACGGAACGCCGGTCATCACATCGACGAAGTAGCGCACGACGGTGGCGAACCGGGAGTCGGTCCCGTACTCGGTCAGGTAGAGCGCGACGCCGATCCCGATCGGGACGGCGATCACCGTGGCGAGCAGCACGATCTCCACCGAGCCGAGGATCGCGCTGCGTACGCCGCCGACGTTCCCGAAGAAGCTGCCACTCGGGTCCTGGGTGAAGAAGGCCCCGTTGATCGAGCCCAGGCCCTCCTTGAGCAGGTAGAAGATGACGAGGACGAGCGGGACGAGCGCCAGGAGCGTGGCGGCGAGCATGACGCCGCGCATGATCCGGTCGGTCCGGCGGCGGCGAGGGCTCACCTCCGGCAGCGAGAGCGCGCTCATGAGCGCGACTCCGCCGCGGCCATGGCGAGATCGGCGCTGGCGCCGACGCGCATCCCGCGAGAGCCGCGGGCGACATACGCGCGGGCGATGATGTTGACGAGCAGGGTGAGGACGAACAGCACGAGGCCCGCGGCGAACAGCGCCGAGCGGTGGATCCCCTGAGCCTCGCCGAACTCGTTGGCGATCACCGCCGCCAGGCTGTACCCCTGGCTGAAGAGATGATGCCCGATGACCGGGGCGTCGCCGATCAGCAGGACGATGGCGATCGTCTCGCCGAGCGCGCGCCCCAGTCCCAGCATTGCGCCGCCGACGATGCCCGAGCGCGAGTAGGGCAGCACGGCCATCCGGATCATCTCCCACCGGGTCGCGCCGAGCGCCAATGCCGCCTCCTTGTTCTCAGCGGGTACGGTCGCCAGCACCTCCCGGGAGATCGCGGAGACGATCGGCAGGATCATGATCGCCAACACGAGGCTGGCGATGAAGTAGTTCGTGGGCGTTGCCGAGCTCCCGCCGCCGCCGATCCACGGGATGAACGAGAACGTGTTGGCGAACCACTTCTCGGCCGGGAGCAGCTTGGGCGCGAGGAAGAACACGCCCCACAGCCCGTAGACCACCGACGGCACGGCCGCGAGCAGGTCGACCAGCCCGGACAACGGGGCGCGCATGCGACGCGGGCAGAGCTCGGTGAGGTACAGCGCCGTCGCCACCGCGACCGGCACGCCGATCAGCAGCGCGACGCCCGAGGTGATCAGCGTGCCGACGACGAGCGGCGCGCCGTGGAAGATGTTGCGGCTGACGTCCCAGTCGTTGCCGAAGACAAACGAAATGCCGAAGGTGCTGAACGTCGAGCCCGACTCGCCGATGAGCCGGATGAAGAAGAAGACGATCAGCGCCAGGATGAGAATCGCGAGGGACGTCAACCCCCACGACAGGGCGCGATCGGGAAGACGGCTCAGCGACGACCGCTCGAGACCCGAGCGGTCGCCGCTGGCCGGTGTAGCGCTTGACTCCACGCGAGACCCTCTTTAGGAGAGGGGGGCTCCGTTGCAGGTCATCGTCTTGAGCTGCGTCTGATCCTCGGCCGCCAGCGAGGCCGGGAGCGGGGCGTAGGGCAGCTTGTTGCCGCCCGAACCGAGCGTGCTCTGCCCGGCGCCGAACGCGTACGTGAGGAACTCGAACAGGCCCTTGGCCGTCGATGAGGACAGGCCGCCGTCCTTGCACGGGTCCTGGTAGGCGTCCAGGAACGTCTGGGAGACGATCGGGTACGCGCCCGAGTTGGGCGAGTTGATCGTCGAGATGCCGAGGTCAGCGGGGACCTTGACGCCGAGGAACGCGTCCGAGGTGTTGGTGATCGTCGGCGAGACGGAGGTGCCGGCGCTGTTCTTGATAGCGGCGTAGGTGAACCCGTTCTCCAGCGCGTAGGCCTGCTCGACGTAGCCGACGGCGCCGGCAGTCTGCTTGACCGCCGCCGCGACACCGGAGTTCTCGGCGGCGCCCGTGCCGACCGGCCACTTGACGTCCTTGCCCAGACCGATCGACGACTTCCAGGTCGAGCTAACGTCGGACAGGTAGGTGGTGAACCCCTCGGTGGTGCCCGACGAGTCCGAGCGGTGCACGACGGTGATCGCGGTGCTGGGCAGGCTGATGCCCGGATTGAGCGCCTTGATTGCGGGGTCGTTCCACGTCTTGATCTTGCCGCTGAAGATGCTCGCGACCGTGGGGCCGTCGAGTTTGAGCCCGCTCTTGACCCCCGGGAGGTTGTAGGACACGGTGATGCCTCCGGCGGCGACTGGGAACTGGAGCACCGAGCCCTTCATCGCCTTGACGTCAACCGGCTTCAGCGACGGGTCAGAGCCGGCAAAGCCGACGGTGGCGGACTCGAGGTCAGTCTGCCCGGCGCCCGATCCGACCGGGTTGAAGTTGATGGTCAGGCCCTTGGACTTCAGGGTGCTGCCCCACTGCTGGTAGATCGGCGCGGCCAGCGTCGAGCCGGCGCCGTCGACGGTTGCCGTGACGCTGCCGCCCCCGGCGGCAGCTGAGCTCGAGCTGCCGCTCGACGACGAGCCCCCCGCGGGCGCCGACGAGCTGCTGCTGCTGGATCCGCAGGCGGCGATCGCGAGCGCCACGACTAATGCCGCCGCCACCGCGCCGATACGACTTGTCCGCACGTGTATCTCCTTGGTCATGTAAGTCAGGGCAGAGTCTCGGGCCCAGCCGGGCCGGAGGTGTTAATGAGTTGTGAACCCGTTGTTGCGATGCTGCTTGCGTTCGGCCGCGAGCCGGTACCCGAGCCCGAAATGGGTGTGGATGAAGCACCAGGCGGGCAGCGCCGCCTCGAGCTTCACCCGCAGCTTGCGTACGTAGACGTCGACGGAGCGATCGCGAACCCGCATCTCGCGGCCCCAGACCAGGGCGAACAGCTCCTCCCGCGTGACGATCCGATCCATCCGACGCGCCAGCTCGGTGAGCAGGCGCAGCTCCCGGATCGACAGCATCAGCGCCCGGCCGTCGGCGCGGGCCAGATGCTCCGCGGGAACGATCTACAGCGGGCCGAACGACGAGGACCTCCGGGCCGGCCTCAACGGTCTGCGTCATACCCGTTGATGCTGATCGGGCACGTGGTCCGCGGCGTTACCAGCCCGTGAACCGGTTGTAAATGAGTTGTGAACCCGCCCGCGACGAGCGTCAACCGTTGCTGAAACCGCGGCCTGACCGCGGCTCAGCCGCGCTCAGCCGGCGAGCGCCGAGTCCAGCGGGTGCGCGTCCAGCGGGTCATCGTGCCCGCCGGCGATCAGATCCAGCTCGGCCTCGACGCTCGTCTCCCGTTCGGGCGCGAACCGGTAGCCGACCCCGAAATGGGTGTGGATGTAGCTCCAGTCGGGCGAGCCCGACCGCAGCTTCTGGCGCAGCTTGCGGACGAACACGTCGACGGAGCGATCGCCGTGGGCCATCGCGTAGCCCCACACCCGCTCGTAGATCTCCTCCCGGCGCAGCACGCGGTCAGAGCCCGACAGGAGGTGCAGGAGCTCGAACTCCCGCGCCGTCAACTCGAGGCTGACCTCGCTCACGTACGCCTGATAGAGGTCGGGGCGGATGATGATCTCGCCGAAGCTGGCCGCGGCCTCCAGCGCCGGCATCTCAGCCCGGCGGTGGCGCCGGACGGCCGCTTCGATCACGCAGATGAGCTCCTCGGCGTGGCAGGGCTTCGTGACCCACGCGTCGGCCCCCAGCCGGAGGCCGCGCACCCGCTGGGCCACCGACGACGGCCCGGTGCAGACGACGATCGCCAGTCCGGGCAGTCGCGCGCACACCTGCTCGAGGTAGTTCCAGCCGGTGGGGCCGAGGATCGCCAGGTCGAGCACGAGCGCATTGAGGCGCATCGTGACCAGGGCATCGACGCCCAGCGGCGCCGGCAGGGGGCGGTATTCGCATCCCAACGCATCCAAGCGCTTGGACAGAACCTGCATGAAGCCCGGATCGCGATCAAGCACGGCCAGGCGCAGACGGTTCTGCGCGCGCTGGGTCGAGCTGGATGGGGCCGCGATCCCGGGCAGCGTCTCGCCGCGCTCAATCGACATGGCCGCCACTCTACCCACGGTAAGCGGGCTCCGTGGGCCACGCGCGCCGTGGTCACAAGATCTTTACGTGCAAACAGCGCAGATCCGGGCTTTGCGCATGCGCGCGTTCACATGTGCGTCAGGCTAAGCCGACTCGAGGGGTCCCCATCCGGGGCCGGCGGGCCCTCGCCGCCGGTACGCTCCCGCCGGTGCGGTCCTCTTGCCCTCGCCGGATTCGGCTCGGCGCATCGCCGGCGGTGATCGCATGCGCCCTGGCGCTCGCCGCCTGCGGCTCGTCGGCGGCTTCGGCGACGAGCCCCGCGTCCTCGTCAGGGGCCGCGAGCACCACCGTGTCCACCTCCGCCGCCGCGGCCGCGCCCACACCGGCCGTCGCCGAGCTGCCCGCCGCCGAGCGACCCCGGCCGGCTCAGTTTCCGCCGGCCGGCGGGCGCAGCCTGCAGCAGCTGGGCAAGCTCGTCAACGCCAGCGTGCAACTGGGGGCGGCGA
>DATCFW010000201.1:0-9455 GCA_036509295.1 Solirubrobacteraceae bacterium
CGCAGGCGAGGTGATCGGCGAACTCGTCAAGGATGCGCGCGCGCAGGCGTCCCGAGATCCCGACCACGGTCAGCTCCCGACCCAGTTCGCGCTCGTACGCGGACGTCATGCCAGCACCGCCTCCATCGCGCGGGCGAAGTCGCGCCACTCGCCGCGGCGCACGCCGAGCTCGCGCTCACCCCGCCGCGTCAGCGCATAGACACGGCGCCGGCGCCCGTCCCCGTGCGACCAGGCGCTGCTGAGTAGGCCGGCGGACTCGAGCCGGTGCAGGGCCGGGTAGACCGTGCCCTCGGGCAGCGCCAGCGCGCCGTCACTGCGGAGCTTGAGCTCCTCGATGATCAAGCCGGCAGGGCAGACGAGCCGCCGCACGGCGATGGGTGCGAATTCGCTCCTGCCCGCCCTACACTGGACCGAGCCATGCCAGGAATCGTCATCGTCGGCGCCCAATGGGGCGATGAGGGCAAAGGGAAGATCACCGACATGCTCGCCGAGCGTGCCGATGCCGTCGTGCGCTTCCAGGGTGGCAACAACGCCGGCCACACGATCGTCCGCAACGGGAAGACGTGGAAGCTGCACCTGATGCCGTCGGGGATCCTGCATCCGGGCAAGCTGTGCGTGATCGGCAACGGCGTCGTGATCGATCCCAAGGTGCTCACCGACGAACTGGACGAGCTGCGCCGGCGCGGCGTCGACACGAGGGCCCTGCGAATCTCGGCCAACGCCCACCTGATCATGCCCTACCACATGATGCTCGACCACGCAGGGGAGGCCAAGCTCGGCAAGCTGGAGATCGGCACCACCCGGCGCGGCATCGGCCCCTGCTACGCCGACAAGGCCGCGCGGCTGGGAATCCGGGTCCAGGACCTGCTCGACGAGAAAATCCTCAAGAAGAAGATCGTCGCCGCGCTCGATCCCAAGCGCCTATCGCTGCGTCCCTACGCCAAGGACCCGCGGCTGGACCTGCAGTCGATGACCGACGAGTATCTGACGTACGGCCACGTGCTCGAGCCATACATCGCCGACACCTCGCGGCTCGTCCTCCAGCGGCTGGACAACGACGAGATGGTCGTGTTCGAGGGCGCCCAAGGAGCGCTGCTTGACATCGATCACGGCACGTATCCGTTCGTCACCTCCTCAAACCCGGTAGCCGGCGCCGCCTGCATCGGCGCCGGCGTCGGCCCTAAGGACATCGACGAGGTGTGGGGGGTGACCAAGGCGTACTCGACCCGCGTCGGCGCCGGGCCGTTCCCGACCGAGCTCGACGGCCCGCTCGCCGATGAGCTCCGCGAGCGCGGCGGCGAGTACGGGACGACCACCGGCCGCCCCCGACGGGTGGGCTGGATCGACCTGATCGCGCTGCGTTACGCCGCCCGCCTCAACTCGCTCACCGCGCTGGCCATCACCAAGCTCGACGTGCTCGCCGGGCTGGATCCGATCCGGGCCTGCGTCCGGTACCGAGGCGCCGAGGGGGCCGAGTTCGACTACTTCCCCTATCACCAGACGGTGCTGCATCACGCCGCCGGCGAGTACATCGAGATGCCGGGGTTCACCGAGGATCTGAGCGACTGCCGCAGCGAGGACGAGCTGCCACCCGCCGCCCGCGAGTACCTCCAGTTCGTCTCTGACTTCGTGGGCGTACCGATCGCGCTGATCGGTGTCGGGCCGGGTCGCGAGCAGGTCATCTGGACCGAGGCCGGGAGCGAGATGGCCGCGGGCTGGACTACCGCCAGCCCCCCGGACCAGGCCGTCAGCGCGAGCTGACGACCGACGGTCTCGCCCGGAGACTCAGGGCCCGCGACCTTGTAACTGCGCGGGCCCTCAGCGCCAGCGCTCGAGGAGATCTTCGTCAGCGACCCGTCGCGTGACGCGAGCGGGCACGCCCATGACGACCTCTCGATCGGCGACATCGCGGATGACGACCGCGCCGGCCGCGACGAACGCCTCCTCGCCGATCACCCGGCCGGGCGTCAGCACGACTCCGCCACCGATGCGACACCCGCGCTTCAGCGTCGCCCCCTGCAGCGGCTCCCCGGGCGGGTGACGACCCATCGTGTTGTCGTTGGTCATCACCACGCCCGGCCCGATGAACACGTCGTCCTCGACGATGGTCCCGGCGGTGACATAGACGAGCGTCTGAATCGAGACGCGCGCGCCGACGCGGGTGTCGAAATCGAGGGTCGACCCCCGGCCGAGGACCGAGCGCTCGCCGAGCACCGCCCGCTCGCGGACCTGCGATTGGTCCCCGACGATGGCCGAAGCGCCGATGTGGGCGCCGGCGTAGACGACGGCGCCGGCGCAGATCGTCACATCGCTCTCCACCACCAGCTCGCCGAACGAACCCGCGGCGCTCGAGCCGGGGCGCAGCCGGGGCCGCTTGCCCAAGACGGCTCCGTCCTCGACGAGACAGCGCTCGCCGATGGCGGTGCCGGCGTGGATGACCGCGCCGGCATCGACGCGGCTTCCGGCGCCGATCGACGCGCCCGCGTGGACGACCGAGCCCGGGCCCAGCGTCACGTCGGCCGCGATCCGGGCCGTGGCGGCGACGAACGCGCCATCCTGACGCGCGAGCAACGACTCAGTCACCGAGCGCCACCGCCGAGCGGCCGCCCTCGTCCAGCGACCGCTGAAGCGCCTCGAGCACTCGCACGACGCGCACCCCGTCGGCCCCGTCGGTCAACGGAGCCTGACCGCTGCGGACGCAGGCGACGAACTCCTCGCATTCGATCCGCAGCGGCTCCACGTTGGCGATCCGCGGCGAGAACACATCGCCACTGCGGGTGATGTACTCGCCGTAGGTGCGCGAGTCCTCGTCAAAGCCCTTGTCATACAGGGTCAGCTTGCGCTCCAGCTCCATGTCGTCGAAGGTCGCCATGCGGCGCGAGCCGACGACCGTGAAGCGCCGCTCCTTATGGGGGTCCAGCCACGAGAGATGGAGGTGGGCGGTGAGCCCGGAGGGGAAGCGCAGGAAGCAGAACACCACGTCCTGGACGCCCGAGCGCACGTAGGACTCGCCGTGGGCCACCACCTCGTCGGGCTCCTCCCCGGCGAGGTACAGGACGACCGACACGTCGTGGGCGCCGAGGCTCCACAGGGCGTTCTCGTCCGCGCGGAGCTTGCCGAGGTTGAGGCGGTTGCCGTAGATGTAGTAGATCTCGTCGCCGAGCTCGCCCGACTCGGTCAGCTCCTTGAGCTTGCGCACGCCGGGGTGGTACTCGAGCAGGTGCCCGACCATCAGCACCCGGCCGGCCCGCTGCGCGGCGACCACGGCGCGTTCCGCGTCGGCCGCCGACTGCGCCAGCGGCTTCTCGACGAAGCAGTGTTTGCCGGCCTGCAGCGCGCGGACGGCCAGCTCGGCGTGGGTCGGGACCGGGGTGGCGAGGACGATCGCATCGAGCGATGGGTCGGCGAGCAGCTGGTCGAGCTCGGGCACGGCCCGCGCCGCCGGGAACATCCGGCCCACCCGATCACGAGCGCCATCGTCGGCATCGCACACGTAGGCCAGCTCACAGCCGGGAATGGAGGCGAAGTTGCGGGCCAAGTTCGGCCCCCAGTAACCGAGCCCGACCACGCCCACCGAGATGTTCCGAGCGCCCGCCGTCATTGGCGCAGCAGTGTAAGCGCCGCGACGACGCGTTCGCCGGCATGCCCATCGCCGTAGACGGCCGGGCGGGCGGCCCCCGATCCCGCCGCGGGCGGCGGCCGGCCCAGCGCGGCCAGCACGGCGTCGAGATCCAGATCGGCGAGCACGTTCCAGCCCAGCTCGACGGTCTCGGTCCACTCGGTGTTGGCGCGCAGCGTGACGCACGGGACCCCGGCCAGGTAGGCCTCCTTCTGCAGGCCGCCGGAGTCGGTCACCGCGGCGCGCGCGTGGCACAGCAGCGCGGTCAGCTCGAAGTACCCGAGCGGCTCGGTGATGGTGACGCCCGCCGACCCACGCAGGCGCTCGAGCAGCCCGGCGCGGCGCAGCCGTTCCTCGGTGCGCGGATGCAACGGCATCACCACGGGGCATGAGGCCGCGGCCACGCCCGCGAGCAGATCGACGAGCCGGGCGAGCCGGGCCGGATCGTCGACGTTGCCGGCACGATGGGCGGTGGCGAGCACGTAGCGCCCCGGCGTCAGCCCGTGGCCGGTGACGAGATCGAGGCGCTCGCGGGCTCGGGGCTGGGTGCTCATCGCCACGTCGACCATCACGTCGCCGACCAGCTCGGCCCGCCCCGCCACCGACTCGCGGGCCAGGTTGGCCACCGCACCGTCGGTGGAGCACAGCAGCAGCGAGCTGGCGTGATCGACCAGGACGCGGTTGAGCTCCTCGGGCATCGACCGATCGAACGAGCGCATCCCGGCCTCTACGTGGGCTACCGGAACCCCCGCCTGGGCGCCGGCCAGCATCCCGGCGAGCGTGGAGTTGGTGTCGCCGTAGACGAGCACGACGTCGGGCACGGCTTCGGACAGAACCGGCTCGAGCGCGGCCAGCATCCGCGACGTCTGGGAGCTCGCCGATCCGAGCGAGATCCCGAGCTGGCGATCGGGGGCGGGCAGGCCGAGCTCGGCGAAGAACACCGCCGACAGGCGATCGTCGAAGTGCTGGCCGGTATGGACGAGGATCTCCTGGTGCGCCCGGCGCAGGAGTGGCGAGACCGCCGCCGCCTTGATGAACTGCGGCCGGTTGCCGATCACGGTGAGAACCTTCAGGGCGGGCTCCCGGCGGCGATCAGCGCGGACTCGCGGAGCCCAGCTCCGCGCGGATGCTCTGCCCGGCGGCGTCCCGCGCCCGATCGCTCACCGGCGTGGGCCCGCCGAAGCCGTGATCGTCGACGGCCGCCACCGGCTCGACCACACGCGTCGTCGACGCCAGGAACACCTCGTCGGCGGCGTACAGCTCGTCCAGGGTGCACGACTGCTCGCGCGCCTCGGTCACCTCCATCAGCAGCGCCCGAGTGATCGACGCCAGGATGTGCTCGTCAAGCGGCGGCGTGAGCAACTCGCCGTCCTTGACCCAGAAGATGGAGCTGGTCGGCGCCTCCAGCACGCGGCCGTGCGGGGTGACCAGCAGCGCCTCGTCGAAGCCCTGCTCGCGCGCCAGCCGGCTCGCCAGCATGTTGGCGCCGTACGACAGCGACTTGATCCCGTCGAGAATCCGCGTCGGCGCATACGTCACCGACTTGAGCCGGAGCCGGTCGGGATGCTCGGGCAGCTGCTCGGTCATCAGCAGTCGCCGGCCGCCGCGGGTGACGATGATCCGCAGCAGATCGTGATCCGGGCCAGCGCCGGCGTGGGGAAGCAGCCGGTTGGCGTCAGCGCGGATCGCCTCCAGATCCACGGGCAGGCGGAGGTTGGCCGCCGAGCGCTCCATCCGCGCCAGGTGCGCGTCGAACGCGTACGGCACGCCGTCGTAGACGCGGATGACCTCGAACACGCCGTCGCCCCGGACGAGGCCCTCATCGGTGGCCGGGATCATCGCCTCACCGGCCGGCATGATCTCACCGTCCAACGAGGCCAGCGAGGACGGACCGGAGGGGCTCACCGGACCGCCGGCGCTGACCCGGCCGCCGCCGACTCCGCCCACCCTTCGCGGGTCCAGACCTCGGCTAGGCGCACGATCGTCGCCGCGGCGGCGGCCATGTCCTGCAGCGAGGCCCACTCGCGCACCGAATGGAACTCATGGCCGCCGGCGAAGATGTTCGGTGTCGGCAGCCCCATCTCGCTCAGCCGCGACCCGTCGGTGCCGCCGCGGATCGGGGCCCGCACCGGCGTCACGCCCTCCGCGAGGATCGCCGCCTCAGCGGCGTCGGTGATGAACGACACGGGCTCGAGATACTCGCGCATGTTCCGGTACTGGCGGTGGACGACGACGTCGAGGGTCGCGCGAGGGGCGCGCCCCACCACGGCGCGGGCGGTCCGCTCGAACAGCGCCACGTGCTCGGCGAGTCGCTGCTCGTCGAAGTCGCGGACGATCGCGCGGATCTCGGCCTCGGCGGCGGTCCCGTGGAGGGAGTAGGGATGGATGAAGCCGTCCCGGCCCGACGTCGTGTCGGGGGTGAGGCGATCGGACGGGAGCTCGGCGACCACCTCGGCCGCCAGCCGCAGCGCGCTGACCAGCTTGCCGGTGGCATGGCCGGGATGGACATCGACGCCGCGGATCGTCGCGATCACCTCGTCGGCGGAGAACGTCTCGTCCTGGAGCTCGCCGAGGTCGGACCCGTCCATCGTGTAGGCGCAGAAGGCGCCGAACCGCTCGATGTCAAACAAGGTGGCCCCCTCGCCGATCTCCTCGTCAGGGGTGAAGGCAATCCGTAGGGTAGGTCGCGGCAACTCGGGGTGGGCGGCGAGGTGCGCAATGGCGGCGACGATCTCGGCCACGCCGGCCTTGTCATCGGCGCCGAGCAGCGTGTCGCCGCTGGCGGTGACGATGTCGTGTCCTCGCTTGGCGAGCAGCTCGGGCATCGCCGCCGGGTCGAGTCGCGTGCCGCCCACCGGAAGCTCGATCACCTCGCCGTTGTAGTCGGCATGGACGATCGGCTTCACGCCGGCTCCCGGCGCATCAGGGCTGGTGTCCATATGCGCGAGCAGTCCGATCGCCCTGCCGTTGCCGGCGTTCCCGGGTATCGACCCGGTCACGTAGCCGTTGTCGTCGAGCGCGGCGTCGGTGACGCCGGCCTCGGTCAGCTCCTGGACGAGCAGTCGCGCAAGATCAAGCTGGCCGGGGGTGCTCGGAGACCGCGTCCGCTCGCGAGCGGACTGAGTGTCGATGCGGACATAGCGCTCGAATCGCGCCAGCAGATCGGGAGCGATCGCGGCGGCCAGCTCGGATGTGTACGGGGCGCCCATCCGCGCTTCAGTATGCCCGGCCGGCGGCGGCGCTGCGGTTCGCCGTTGCTTGGTCGGAGTCATTGTGGAGCGTTTCGCCCGGGCCGCGTAAGGATGAGGCCTCACCGTCATCGCCCGGGAGGCCAGCTCGCGCTGTGATAAAATCTTGGGTGTCTGCGACTAGGGAGGTCGACGATGGCGTGCCCACCCACGCCCAGCGTGACCGTCAGCTCGGGAGAGTTGTTCAATCGGTGGTACGAGGGCCACGATGTACGCGCCCGGGATGCGCTGATCGAGCGCTTTCTCCCGCTCGCCCGCAAGCTCGCGCGCCGCTACTCGGGCAACAACGAGCCCTACGACGACTTGGTCCAGGTCGCCAGCCTGGGCCTGGTGAAGGCGGTGGAGCGCTTCGACCCGACGCGGGGGTTCGCGTTCACATCGTTCGCGGTGCCGACGATCGTCGGCGAGCTGAAGCGGTACTTCCGTGACACCGCGTGGGCGCTGCATGTCGATCGCAGCGCCCAGGAGCTCGTCCGCCGGATCTCCGACGCCCGCCGCGAGGTCACCCTGCAGCAGGGGCGCTCGCCGACCGTCCAAGAGCTGGCGGAATACCTGGAGTGCACCGAGGAGGAGGTACTCGACGGCCTGCTCACCGGTGAGGCGTTCGACACCGTGTCACTCGACGCTCCGCGCGGCGGCGGCGGCGGCGGCGGGGACGACGAGGCCGACAACCGCCTCGAAGCGCTCGGGGGGGACGATGGGCGACTCGACCTGATCGACGATCAAGCGACCGTCTTCGCCGCCGCGCAGCGCCTGCCCGAGCGCGAGCGCCGGATCCTGTACCTGCGGTTCGGCGAGGACTTGACGCAGGCGGAGATCGCCCGGCGGATCGGGGTCTCGCAGATGCAGGTGTCCCGGCTGCTGCGCAAGTCGGTCAAGCGACTGCGCGAGCTCACCCAATAGTCCGCGCCGGAGGCCCGCCGGCCGTCAGTGATCGCGGACGTGCATGCGCAGCGTCGTCCCGGACGGACTGCTGCGCAACTCGACCAGATCACAGACCTGGTTGATGAGCCACAGCCCGCGCCCGTCGATCGCGTCGACGTCCGGGCGGCGGCGGCCGGCGAGCGGATCGTCCAGGCTCGCCTCGAAGCTCACCTCCGACACGACGCTGCGGCCGTCGTGCCAGATGCGGGTGATGCATCCTCCGTCGCCGTGCCGGACGGCATTGGTGGCCGCCTCGTTGATGGCGAACACGAGGTCTGACCGGCGCTCGGAGCTGAGCTCGCCGACGAGCGGATCATCGGCCACCTCGTGCCGGAGATCGTGCAGGCTCCCGGCCAGGGGGTGCTCGAACACCGGCCCCGACGGCGATTGCAGCGGCCACGCCTCGCCCAGCCGCGCCGGCACCGTGGCGTCGTACGACGCGCTGACCCGGCGCCGGCCGCCCTCCAGGACGGTCGGGTGGGTCATCTCGGCACCGGCGAGAATCTCGGAATCCAGATGCGCCGCGTCATACGGGCTGAGAATGGCCACGTCAGCGCCCGCCAGGGCGCCGTTGAGCAGCGCCTCGTGCCGCAGGCACTCGGCGGTCTCCGGATAGCTGCGGCCCGGGAAGATGGCCTCACTCACCACGCGCGCCCGTCCACCGTGCTCGGTCATCCAGTCCTCGATCATGCGCAGTAGGCAATTGGGGTTGCGCCCCACCTCCTCCATATCGGCAAAGCTGGCGTCGGCGTCGCCGATGCTCCCCTGCAGCCGTTGCCACGTGGCGTCGGGCAGCGCCATCAGGACGGGCTCGTGCGCCGCGCTCGCCGCCGCCAGGAACTCCGCCACCGCGGCACGCAGCTCGGTCTCGTCTCGGTACATCAGCGCCTCGTGCACGAACCCCGCCTCGCTGTTGCCGCCCGATGTGGTGTCGCTGGACATACAATTGCCGCCCGGTGACTACCGTTTCCGACTTTTTCCACTTCCAAACCTTTGCGACGCCTCGGCTGACGGTCACATCGCGCGCGTCAGATCAGTAGGCTCGTGCCCAGCGTGCAGAACCAGTTTCGGGTAGAGGTCCGTAAGGACGAGCAGTCGGCCGTCATCGCCGTCACCGGCGAGCTCGATCTGGCCTCGGGGCCAGAGCTCGAGGCCGAGCTCGATCAGCTGTCCGGCCCGCGCACGCGGCTCGTCGTAATCGATCTGCGGCAGCTCGATTTCATGGATTCGACGGGCCTCAGCATCCTCGTCCGCGCCCATCAGCGGCTGGCCGGCGAGGGATGCGAAGTCGGTCTGGTGAGAGGCTCCCAGCAGGTGCAGCGGCTGCTCGACCTCACCGGGGTCGCCGAGCGGCTGCGGCTCGTCGACGCGCCCGAAGAGCTGCTCAACGGCGCCTGAGCCTGAGCCGGGCAGCCTCAGGCACCCCGGCGGCCGCCCTGACGTGCTTAGCGGCGGTGGTCGATGACGACCACGTGCAGCAGCTCCGCGTCACCGTCCTCGCGGACGGCCACCTCATCGGAGAGCAGCACCAGCGGCGATGCCGGGTGATCGGCGCTCCGCACGTCCAGACGCGACCCCGTTCCCTTGCGAAACGGCCCCACGACCAGCTCCAATCGCCGGTCATGCGCCGTCAGCCGGGCCTCGATGCGGTCGCCCGCCGCGGC
>DATCFW010000202.1:0-2704 GCA_036509295.1 Solirubrobacteraceae bacterium
CCACCTCGGGGTCGGTATAGGCGACCGACGGGATCGTCTTGGCGTCAAACGAGACGTCGAGCCCGGAGATCACCTCGGCGGCGACCTTCGCCTCATGGGTTGCCTTGTGGGCGAGCATCGGCCCGCCGACGATGTCGCCGATCGCGTAGATGCCGGCGACGTTGGTCCGCATCTGGCCGTTCACGGGGATGAAGCCGCGCTCGTCCACCGTCACTCCCGCGACGGTGGCGTCGATCGCGCGCCCGTTCGGGACCCGGCCGACCGCGACCAGCACCTGGTCGAACATCCGCGCCCCGACGCCCTCGATCTCCACCTTGAGCCCGTTCTTCTGGGCCTTGACCGCGGCGACCCGGGTACCGAGCAGCACGTCCTCGTAGCGCCCCCCGATGCGCTTGGCCAGCGGGCGCACCAGGTCGGGGTCACAGCCGGTCAGCAGGTGGTCGAGCATCTCGACGACCGTGACCCTCGCGCCGAGCGCGTCGTAGACGCACGCCATCTCCAGGCCGATGATGCCGCCGCCGATGACGAGCAGCCGGCCCGGCACCGACGACGGGGACAGGGCGCCGGTCGAGTCGATGATCCGCTCGTCGTCGGGCAGCCCGGGGATGGTCGCCGCCTGCGAGCCGGCGGCGATGACGCAGTTCTCAAAGGTGATCTCGCGGTCACCCACGGCCAGCGACGACGGTCCGGTGAACCGTCCCGCACCGTGGATCACCTCGACGCCGCGCTGCTTGGCCAGCCCGACCAGCCCGCCGGTGAGCCGATCGACGACCGACTGCTTCCACGCCAGCAGCTGGGGCAGATCCACGGCCGGCGGGCCGAACGCGATGCCGTGGGCGGCCATCTCCTCGGTCTCGGCGATCACCCGGGCGGCGTGTAGCAGTGCCTTGGAGGGGATGCAGCCGACGTTGAGGCAGACCCCGCCGAGCCGCTCGTAGCGCTCGACCAACGCCACCCGCAGGCCCAGATCGGCCGCTCGGAACGCGGCGGTGTAGCCACCGGGCCCGGAGCCGAGCACGACGACCTGGAAGTCGCGGTCCCCGCCGGCGGGCGGCGGCGGCGGTTCGGCGACGACGGCCGGTCCCGCCGCGGCGGGAGCCGGTGCCGACGCGTCGTTGTCCGAGCCGGCGGCAGCCCCGTCGAGCGTGAGCAGCACCGACCCCTGGGACACCCGATCTCCGACGGCCACCGACAGCCCGGCCACCACACCGTCAGACGGCGCCGGCACGTCCATCGTCGCCTTGTCGGATTCCAGCGTGACGAGCGGATCCTCGGCGGCGACCTCGTCGCCGACCGCCACGAGGATCTCGATCACCGGAACGTCGTCGAAGTCCCCGATGTCGGGGACGCGCACCTCGCTCATCGGGCGTCGCCCTCGATCACAGCAGCGCCCGGCGCAGATCCGACAGCACGCCGGCCAGGTACGTCACGAATCGAGCCGCCGCGGCGCCGTCGATCACCCGGTGGTCATAGGACAGGGACAGCGGCACCATCAGCCGGGGCACGAACTCGCTGCCGTTCCACACCGGCTTCATGGCGGCGCGGGTGACGCCGAGGATCGCCACCTCCGGCGCGTTGACGATCGGGGTGAACGAGGTCCCGCCGATCCCGCCGAGCGAGGAGATCGTGAACGTCGAGCCGCTCATGTCCCCGGGGGCGAGCTTGCCGTCGCGCGCCTTACCCGACAGCTCGGTCAAGTCGGTGGCGATCTCCCGCAGGCCCTTGGCGTCGGCGCCCTTGATCACCGGGACGACGAGGCCGCCCGGGGTGTCGGCGGCAAAGCCGATGTTGTAGTAGCGCTTGAGCACGAGCTCGTCGCCGTCGAGCGAGGAGTTGAAGTCCGGAAACTGCTTGAGCGCGGTCACGCAGGCGGCGACCAGGAAGGTCACCATCGTGAACTTCACCCCCTCGCGCGACTGCTCGTCGTTCAAACGCTTGCGCCACGCCTCCAGCTCGGTGATGTCGGCCTCGTCGTTGTGGGTGACGTGGGGGATCATCACCCAGTTGCGGGCGAGGTTGGGCGCCGAGATCCGCTGGATCCGCGACCGGGCGACCCGTTCCACCGGCCCGTACTTCTCGAAGTCGACCGATGGCCACGGCGGTAGTCCCTGAGCGCCAGAAACAAGACCGGCCGCCGCAGGCGAGGCCGGTCCCCCGCCATCCGCGAGCCGCTGCACATCGTCACGGGTGATCCGCCCCTGGCGCCCGCTGCCGCTCACGCGCCGCAGCTCGACGCCGAGCTCGCGGGCCAGCCGCCGCGCCGACGGGCTGGCGTAGATCGGCCCATCGCCGTTGGACGGTGCCGCCGGTGCCGGCGCGGGCGCCACCGCCTCAACCGGCCGCGGCGTCTCGGACGGCGTTTCCTCGGTCGGCGTTTCCGCGGTCGGCGTTTCGGCGGTCGGCGTTTCGGCGGACGGCGCGTCCGCGCCGCCCTCCATGCGCATCAGCGCCGAGCCCTGCTTGACACGGTCGCCGATCCCGACGTTGATCTCGGTGACGACCCCGGCGAACGGCGCCGGCACATCCATCGTCGCCTTGTCGGATTCGAGCGTGACCAGCGGATCCTCGGCGGCGACCGTGTCGCCGACCGACACGAGGATCTCGATGACGGGTACCTCGTCGAAGTCACCGATGTCCGGGACCTGCACGCTGGTCGCGGTGGCGCTCATACGGTGGTGGGCATCGGGGCCTCGGGATCGAGCTC
>DATCFW010000203.1:0-2350 GCA_036509295.1 Solirubrobacteraceae bacterium
TGCTGCGCATGGAAGACGAGCTGCACAAGCGGGTCATCGGCCAGGAGCCGGCGATCAAGGCGCTGTCGCAGACGATTCGTCGTACCCGTGCCGGTCTGAAGGACCCGAAGCGTCCTGGCGGCTCGTTCATCTTCGCCGGCCCGTCAGGTGTCGGTAAGACCGAGCTCTCGAAGACGCTCGCCGAGTTCCTTTTCGGTGACGAGGACTCCCTGATCCAGCTCGACATGAGCGAGTTCATGGAGAAGCACACGGTGTCGCGGCTGTTCGGTTCGCCGCCCGGCTACGTCGGCTACGACGAGGGTGGTCAGCTGACCGAGAAGGTGCGCCGCAAGCCGTTCTCCGTCGTGTTGTTCGACGAGGTCGAGAAGGCACACCCCGACATCTTCAACTCGTTGTTGCAGATCCTCGAGGACGGTCGGTTGACCGACGCTCAGGGCCGGGTTGTCGACTTCAAGAACACCGTCATCATCATGACGACGAACCTCGGCACGCGTGACATCTCCAAGGGCTTCAACATGGGCTTCTCCAAGGAGCATGACGCGCAGGGCAACTACGAGCGGATGAAGGCGAAGGTCAACGAGGAGCTGAAGCAGCACTTCAGGCCCGAGTTCTTGAACCGCGTCGACGACACGATCGTGTTCCACCAGCTGACCGAGGACGAGATCGTGACGATCGTCGACCTGATGATCGCCAAGGTCGACCTTCGGTTGCGCGACCGCGACATGGGCCTCGAACTCACGTCCGACGCCAAGAAGGTGCTGGCCAAGAAGGGTTACGACCCGGTGCTTGGTGCACGTCCGTTGCGGCGCACGATCCAGCGCGAGATCGAGGATGTGCTGTCGGAGAAGATCCTGTTCGGCGAGCTCAAGGCCGGCCAGATCGTGGTGGTCGACGCCGAGGGAGTCGACACCCCCGAAGCCGCCTTCACGTTCCGCGGCGAGGCGAAGCCGGCGCTGGTGCCCGACCTGCCTCCGCTGGCAGAAGCGGCACCCGCAGCTGATCCGGCAGGGGCTCCTGGCGCGGCGCCAGCCGCGGAGTAGTGGGGCGCGGCGCCAGCCGCGGAGTAGTCCTTCGGTCGGCGGTTTCTTAGGTCGGCAGTTGGAAGCGGTTGCTTCGCAGCGGCTCGACTAGGCCGTCGGCTACCAGGCCGTCGAGGGCACGATCGAGCTGGACGACGTCTGTCCAGGCCGCGCGCAGCTGCCCGATGCGGGCGGGTCCCGGCTGCGATCGCAGGATCGCCAGCACCGCCCCGCGAGCCTGCCGGTCGGTGCCTTCGTACCGCTGCCCTCGGCGGGGCGGTAAAGCCGAGGGCGGGTAGCCGGCCCGTCGCCACGAGCATCGGTGGGCCAAAGGGCACTGATCACACTGTGGGGCTCGGGCGCGGCAGATCAAGGCGCCCAGCTCCATCAACGCCACGCTGAACGTCGCCGCACGCTCACCGTCGTCCGATAAGAGTTCGCTCGCGACTCGACGTTCGGCGACGGTCGGGGCGCTCGAGGGCTCAGCCACGCCGGATATTGCCCGGGCGAGCACCCGGCGCACGTTGGTGTCGAGGACGGCGTGGCGTTGCCGGAACGCGAACGCGGCGACGGCGGCGGCCGTGTAGTCACCGATGCCGGGCAAGGCGCGCAGCTGCGCGTAGTCGGCCGGCACCTCCCCGTCGTGGTGCGCGACGATGGTCGTTGCCGCGGCGTGCAGGCGCAGGGCCCGCCGCGGGTAGCCAAGCCGGTCCCACGCGCGGACGGCGTCGCCGGGCGTGGCTGCCGCGAGGGCGGCGGGGGTCGGCCACCGGGCGATCCACTGCTCGTAGGCGGGCAACACCCGCGCCACCGGGGTCTGCTGGAGCATGATCTCGCTGACCAGCACCGCCCACGGGGTCGCCGCGGGCTCTCGCCACGGGAGGGCCCGAGCGGCCTGGCTGTACCAGTCGAGGAGCTCGCCCACGATCGGCGCCTCAGCGGCCCCAGACTTGGCGTTGGCACGCTCGGCGGCGCTCCCAGGTTGTCTTAAGAAAGTCGCCACTTCAGACGACAGGTTAAAGAGTCATTGGGGAAGAGCCCGCGTCGGGCTTCCGGACCGAGGAGCGCTTAGGTGTCGGTTGCGCGCGAAGCGTCAACCTCGGCCAGCGCCAGTGCGGTCTCGGCCTCGCAACCCGACGCTCAGGAGCAGTCGGCGGTCACCGTTGTGCTGGTCGAGGACTCCGTGATCGAGCGGCGGTTCCTTCGTGCGGCGATCACGGCCGATCCGGGCCTGTGCGTGGTCGGTGAGGCGCGGACCGGACGCGACGCCATCGCTTTGATCGAGCGGCTACGGCCATCGGCCGTCGTCCTCGACCTCGAGCTACCGGGCA